>NZ_JBJDOQ010000004.1:0-104210 GCF_044901215.1 Stenotrophomonas sp. NPDC078853
GTACGCCGGCACGGTGATGACCGCTTCGGTGACCTTCTCACCGAGATAATCCTCGGCGGTCTTCTTCATCTTCTCCAGCACCTTGGCGGAGATTTCCTGCGGCGCCATCTTGCGCGCATCGCTGGTGGACACCCAGGCATCGCCATTGTCGTGGGCCAGGATGCCGTACGGCACGTGGGCGATGTCCTTCTGCACTTCGGCGTCGGTGAACTTGCGGCCGATCAGGCGCTTCACCGCGTAGAAAGTGTTCTTCGGATTGGTGACCGCCTGGCGCTTGGCCGAGGCACCCACCAGGACTTCGCCGTCCTTGGTGTAGGCCACGATCGACGGGGTGGTGCGATCGCCTTCCGAGTTTTCGATGACGCGGGCCTTGCCGCCGTCCATGATCGCCACGCACGAGTTGGTGGTGCCGAGGTCGATACCAATGATCTTGCCCATGGGGGACTCCTGAAGATTATTCGGTTAATCCGGCCGCAGCCGGTGTATGAATGGGATGTGGGGGAGGCTCGTGGAACATTCAAGCCATCCCGGGACGCTGTATTCCACGATTCAGGATCCAGGCAGCGCCGGGCCATGCCCGGCGGCACCGGCTTTCCCGACCCGCGGTCAGTCGCGTGCGACCACCACCAGCGCCGGGCGCAGCAGGCGGTCGTTGAGCAGGTAACCCTTCTGGAACACCTGCACCACGCTGCCCGGGGCGGCGCCGTTGGCGTCGACCTGGCTGATCGCCTGGTGGTGTTCCGGGTTGAAGGGCTGTCCAGTCGGGTCCAGCAGCGCCAGTCCGTTGTCCGCGGCCACCTTCAGCAGCTGCCTGTAGGTCATTTCAAGGCCGTCGCGCAGCGGGCTGGCGTCCTCGCCTGCGGCCTTCAGGCCGGCGTCCAGGCTGTCGAACACCGGCAACAGCTCGCCGAGCAGCTTTTCGTTGGCGAAACGGCGGGCCTGTTCCACGTCACGGGTCATGCGCTTGCGCTGGTTGTCCAGGTCGGCGCGCTCACGCAGCGCATCGGCCTTGACCTGCTCCAGCTCACCGCGCAGCTGCTCCAGCTGGTCGTGGTGGGCCGTGGCGGCCTCGTCGGCGGCCGGGTTGGATTCGATATCGTGATGATCTTGGTTCATGTGCGTTTCCCTGGCGGTGACTCCCCGCCTCCATCCCACCTAGTGTGGGCGGGAAACTGCGTTTCAAGCGCCGCGGGTCATCGCGTTGCCCGATCCCGGCGAAAAGGCCGCCCCGAGCACCTCGGCGGTGGCCTGTACCAGCGGGATCATCCGATCGTAGGCCATCCGTTTCGGCCCGATCACCCCCAACACGCCCAGTACTTGCCCATCGGCAATATACGGCGCTGTGACCAGCGAGACGCCCTCCAACGGCACCACCCCGGTTTCTTCGCCGATGAAGATGCGCACGCCCGGCGCCTGGATGGTGCGCTCCAGCAGCTGCAGGATCTCGCGCTTGCTCGAAAACAGCTCGAAAAGCTCGCGCAGCCGTTCCAGGTCGGACAGGTCCTGCACGCCCATCAGGCGGGTCTGGCCGGCCACCAGCATGTCGTTGGCCGGCGGCTGCAGGGCCTGCTCGGCCAACTCGATGCTGTGCGCCAGCAGTTGTTCCATCTCGCTGCGGGTATCGCGCAGCTCGTGCAGCAGGCGGCGGCGGATCTGCGCCACCGGCAGGCCGGCGAAATGACTGTTCAGGTAGTTGGCGACCTGCTCCAGCTCGCCCGGCTCCCAGGGCCTGCGGGCCTCGATCACCCGGTTCTGCACTTCGCTGTCGGCGAACACCACGATCGCCAGCACGCGATGGGCGTCCAGCGCCACGAAATCGATCTGGCGGAAGGCGAACTGCTCGCGCGTGGGCGCACTGACCACGCCGACGAAATGGCTCATCGCCGACAGCAGCTCGGAGGCACTGCCGAGCAGCGCCTGGGTGCCAGCGCCACTGGCCAGCTCGCTGCGCAGGCGGCTCAGGTCCTGCTCGCCCGGCGGATGCATCTGCACCAGGCTGTCCACGAACACCCGGTAGCCGTGCGCGGTGGGAATGCGCCCGGCCGAGGTATGTGGCGAACTGAGCAACCCCAGGTCTTCCAGGTCGGCCAGGATGTTGCGGATGGTGGCCGCGCTGACATCCAGCCCTGCCGTGCGCGCAAGCGTTGCCGATCCGACCGGCTCGCCATCCTGGATGTGGCGGGCGATCAGGGTACGCAGCAGGTGCCGCGAACGTGGGGCAAGTTGGTCGAAAGACGGCGGCATTGGATCAGCCTGTGAGACTCCCCTCCTAGATAATGCCGGGAAGGACGCTTGGCAAGTCATTGGTGCACGCCACCGTGCGTGCTAGCGTTGCGCGGCTTGAGAGACCTACTGGACCATGCTCAGACACTTATCAATCAAGGATTTCGCCGTTGTCCGCGCCACGGAACTGGAGTTCGGCCCCGGCATGACCGTGGTATCGGGCGAAACCGGCGCGGGCAAATCGCTGATGGTGGACGCGCTGGGCTTCCTGTCCGGCCTGCGCGCCGACAGCGGCGTGGTGCGCCACGGCGCCCCGCGCGCCGAGTTGTCGGCCGAGTTCGCCCTGGAACAGTTGGCCGGCGCCCGCCGCTGGCTGGCCGACAACGAACTGGACGACGACGAACAATGCCAGCTGCGCCGGGTGATCCGCGCCGACGGTGGCTCGCGGGCCTGGATCAACGGCCGCCCGGTGACCATTTCCCAGCTCACTGAACTGGCCGGCCTGCTGGTGGAAATCCACGGCCAGCACGAACAGCAGGCGCTGCTGACCCGGCCTTCGCAGCTGGCCCTGCTGGATGCCTATGCCAGCAACGCCGAGCAGCGCCGCGCCGTACGGGTGGCTGCGGCCGGCTGGCAGACGCTGGTCGACGAAGCCGCCGCGCTGTCCCAGCAGGGCGATGTCAGCGACCGCATCGGCTTCCTGGAACACCAGCTGCGCGAACTGGAACGCGAAGATCTGGAACCTGAATCGATCATCGCGCTGGGCGCCAGCCATCGCCGCCAGGCCCACGCCAGCGCCCTGCTGACCACCTGCGATACCGCCACCACCCGGATCAACGGGGATGACGACGCCTCCGCGCTGGGGCTGCTGGCGCAGGTGCGCGGCGACCTGGGACGGATGATCGAGCACGATGCCCGGCTGGGCGAGGTGGATGCGCTGATCGACAGCGCCAGCATCCAGCTGCAGGAAGCGCTGAGCCTGCTGGACCGCGTGCACGATGACCTGGACGCCGACCCGGAGCAGTTCGAAGACAACGAGCGCCGACTGGGCCGGTTGCATGACCTGGCCCGCAAGCACCGCGTGCCGATGGAAGAGCTGGCCGCCCAGCGTGACCGCATGCAGGCCGAAGTCGAGCAGCTGCGGGGGGCTGACGTGCGCCTGCAGAAGCTGGCCGGCGAAATCGAAAAGGCCGCGATCGCCTGGCGCGAACAGGCGGCGGTGCTCAGCGCCGGGCGCCAGCGCGCAGCGGCCGAACTGTCCACTACCACCACCGGGCTGATCGCCGAACTGGGCATGGGCGGCGGCCAGTTCCTGATCCAGCTGGAACCGCAGGACCTGGCCAAGCCGGATCCCCAGGGCGCCGAACGGGTGGAGTTCCTGGTGGCCGCCAATGCCGGCCAACCGCCGCGCCCCCTGCGCAAAGTGGCCTCCGGTGGCGAGCTTTCGCGTATCTCGCTGGCCATCGAAGTGGCCGCTCTGGACCTGGATGCAGTGCCGACCATGGTGTTCGACGAAGTCGATTCGGGCATCGGCGGCGCGGTGGCCGACATCGTCGGGCAGAAGCTGCGCGCGCTTGGAGAGAAACGCCAGGTGCTGTGCGTCACCCACCTGCCGCAGGTCGCGTCCAAGGGCCATGCGCATTATCGGGTCAGCAAGGCGCCGGTGGAGGGCATGACGCAGAGCGCGGTGGAAAAGCTGGACACCAAGGCGCGCGAAGAAGAACTGGCGCGCATGCTGGGCGGGGTGGAAGTCAGCAAGGAAGCACGCGCGGCGGCCAGGAAGCTGCTGGCGGGCTGACCTGCGGGCGGGCCGCCCGACGGCCCGCTGCGCTCGCCGACCATGGGTCGGTGCTACCGTTCGGTGGATGGCGGCCGCTGGCCGTCGCCATTCGCCTTGGGTAGTGACGGCCGCTGGCCGTCAGCGTTTTGCCTCGGTGGGTGACGACCGCTGGCCGTCAGCGTTTCGCCTCGGTGGGTGACGACCGTTGGTCGTCAGCGTTTTGCCTCGGTGGGTGACGACCGTTGGTCGTCACGCTCATGCCAGGGCTCAGCGGCGCTTCTTGCGCACGTAGAGAACCAGCGAGTGCTCCTCCAGCTCATACCCGTGATCGGCTGCGATCTTGCGCTGCAGCTCTTCGATTTCAGCACTTTCAAACTCGATCACGTTGCCCGAATCCACGTCCACCATGTGGTCGTGGTGGCCGCCGCGGTCCAGCTCATAGACGGCCTGGCCGCCTTCGAAATTGTGCTTCAGCACCAGGCCGGCGGCCTCGAACTGGGTCAGGACACGGTAAACCGTGGCCAGGCCGATCTCATCACCGTGCTCCAGCAACTGGCGGTAGATGTCTTCGGCTGTCATGTGGTGCTGGTGGTTCTGGGCATTGCGCTGTTCCAGCAACGCCAGGATCCGCATCCGCGGATGGGTCACCTTCAGGCCGACTTTGCGCAGGTCGTGGGTTTCCATATGTCTCCGTTCATTGGCGATTTAGCGCCAGCTGCCTCGGATTGGGTCGCGGTGGCACGCCGGGAGTGTATCATCGGATCGATTTCCCCAAACGCGATTCCCGATGCGCAATCTCCTGCTGGTCGCCGCCGTTGCCCTGTCCACCACGGGCTGCGGCATCATCTATAAGCAACCCATCTATCAGGGCAACCTGGTCCGGGAAGATGCCGTGTCCAAGCTGCAGGTCGGGCAGAGCAAGCAGCAGGTCAACGCCCTGCTGGGCACCCCCTCGGTGGCCGACCCGTTCCATGCCCAGCGCTGGGACTACATGGCCAGCCAGCGCATTGATCGCGTGGGCCGTACCGAGACGAAGAACTTCACCGTGTACTTCGAAAACGATGCGGTCACCCGCTGGGAAGGCGATTACTTCCCGGCCCAGGATTCCAAGCTGGCCACCCAGACCGTGCGTCAGTTCGGCCGCAACCTGCCGAAGGAAAAGAAGAAGGGCGGCGGCGGCTGAGCCGGTAGTGACGGCCGCTGGCCGTCACAGCCTCACCGCCCCACCTACCTGGGCTGCGCCTTCGCCCGCCGCCGACGGTTGTCCTTCGGGTCGGCCAGCAGCGGGCGGAGCAGCTCTACCCGGTCGCCGTCCTGCAGTACCTGGTCGGCACGCGCCATGACGCCGTGAACCGCCACCGCCGGGCATGCGTGGCCGCCTTCCAGCGCCGCAGCCGCGATGGCTTCGGCCACCGTAGCGCCTTCAGCCAGCTCCAGCGTGCGATCAAGCACCCGCTCCGGCCAGGCCAGCACCACCTGAACCCGGATCACCCGCTCATTCCTGCTCGTCAGCCACGCGCACGAAATCGTTGACCATGCGGTCGGCCAGCCCTTGGAACCCCAGCGCCAGCGCCGGCGCCAGCAACCGTGACTTCGGTTCGAATTCCAGTTCCAGGCTGACCTTGCAGGCGTCTTCGGCCAGCGAATGGAAGTCCCAACGCCCGTGCAGGCGCTTGAACGGACCATCGCGCAGCTTCATGTCGATGGATGCAGGGCGTGCCAGGGTGTTCTCGGTCATGAACCAGGTCGAGAACGAGCCCAGCCCAAGGTCCAGGCGGGCGACCAGGCGCTGGTCGCCCTCTTCCAGGATCTGCGCGGCCGAACACCAGCGGAAACGACGCGGATAGGCGGCGATATCGTTGACCAGATCAAACATGCGCGCCGCGGAGTGTTCAACCAGGGCGCTTCGACGGATGGTAGGCATTTCAGATTCGGCTGCAGGTGATCGACCGGGCGGGCCCGAATCGGAGACAATACGGGAATGAGCAAGAACAGCAGCAAGGATAAAGCAAAGAACGCGACGGCCAACAAAACCATCGCGTTGAACAAGCGTGCCCGGCACGAGTACCACATCGAGGAGCGCTTCGAGGCGGGCCTCGCCCTGCAGGGCTGGGAAGTGAAATCGATCCGTGCAGGCCGCGGCAACATCGTAGACGCCTATGCCTATGTGAAACAGGGTGAGATCTTCCTGATCGGCGCGCAGATCACCCCGTTGATCCAGGCGTCCACCCACGTAGTGGCCGAAGACCGCCGCGAGCGCAAGCTGCTGCTGCATCGGAGCGAGATCGACAAGCTGGTCGGCAAGGTGGAGCGCGATGGCTACACCATCGTCCCCACTGCGATGTACTGGAGCAAGAACAAGATCAAGCTGGAAGTGGCGCTGGCGAAGGGCAAGCAGGACCACGACAAGCGTGACGCCGCCAAGGACCGCGAATGGGCGATTGAAAAGTCGCGGGTCATGCGCCGCGGCAACCGAGACGCCTGATCGGTTGCGCACTTCCGGGGCCTTCGTAACGTGGGTGACGACCGCAGGTCGTCACGCTGTTGCTGTCGCCCGTGCCGCCACGCTCGCCGAGCATGGCTCGGCGCCACCACCCGGATAGTCCGGTAGTGACGGCCGCTGGCCGTCAATGCGTCGCTTCGGTGGGTGACGGACATTGGTCATCACGCCCTCCCCTCCTCAGACGTCCACCGCGCCACCCGGCTTGCGCGGCGACAACGCCGCGTGCATCACCGCCAGGTGCATCACCACGGCCAGCTCGTCAGCATGACTGTCATCACCCGCGCGCCAGCGATTGGCCAGCGTCGCCGCTTCGCCCGGCAGCAACGCCAGCAGCCGCGAGTCATCCATCGCATCGGCCGCCTGCTGGAGACGGCGCGACAACCGACGCGCCTGCAGCACGTGGGTCAGTGCACTCACCATGGCCAACGCCAGCAGCGCGATCGCCAAGCCATGCTCGAACCATTGGGACAGGATGTCCGGCTCCGGGGCCCACGCCAGCACCGCCAGCAACAGCAGGCCCAGCAGCCGCCAATAGCCCAGCGAGGGTCGCTTGCGGCGTGGCCAGTGCACCACCACCGCACTGGCCACCAAGGCCGCAGCTGCCGTCACCGGCAGTTCGATCAGGCACCCGGCCGCTACCAGGGCAACCAGCACCGTCCACACCCACGGCGGCGGCACGGCCCTGCGCAGGTAGCCCATTCCCACCGGGCCGACCAACTGCCGAAGGCTGCGCTTGTTGCTTACGTCCACCTGTAACCTCGCCTGCAGAGCCAGTCCCCATGCTTGCCCGGCGGGCGTCGCAAAGAGGTCGGGAAGACGTTAACAGTTCAAGATCCACGCTTGCTACCGGAAAAACGCGCGTTTGCGTGACTGTTCAGCCGGATTGGCGTAGCATCATCCGCGTTGGGCAGCCCTGCTCCAAGTCATCGGGACCGGGCCAGTACTTGCAAGCACTTGTTTGAAACCGGGGGTGCATTGGTTTCGACGGGGGTTGTGAAGTCGCTTGGCGCATGCCGAGGGGGTAGCTTTCCTCGTAAATCCAGCTGCAAAACTCTAGTTGCCAACGACGACAACTACGCTCCGGTCGCACTCGCAGCCTAAAAGCTGTTGAGTTAGACCTTCTGCCGACTTAGGCGGAGCCTCGAAACTGCTTGTGTCCATGCTCGCAGCGTAGAGTCATTATCATGGAATCGAGCTGGGCGGCTGCCTGTCAGTCCAGCACTAGAACGCAACAGGCTTGTTCCGGGATGTGCTTCGCACACCGTGCTGTTCCGGGACGAGACTCAACGGTGAGCTAAGCATGTAGAGCTGGGGATGGAGTGCCTTCGGACGGCGGTTCAATTCCGCCCACCTCCACCATTGAAGGGACCGAGAAGGTCCGCGAGAGCCCGGAAACCCCCGCACTTCAAGGGTTTCCGGGCTTTTTCGTTTTCGGGCTCGTTCGGCGCCGTGCGTTGCAGTTGGTGAGACGGTGGGGGCATATTCTGGGGCATCTGCCCCCCGCCCCCGACCTGATGCCCCCACTTACCGATCTGGCCCTACGCAGGGCGAAGCCCGCTGACCGTACGCAGAAGCTGTTCGACGGTGGCGGCCTCTATCTGGAGATCTCCCCCCGGGACGGCCGATGGTGGCGCCTCAAGTACCGGTTCGACGGGAAGGAGAAGCGGCTCGCCCTCGGGGTCTATCCGGACGTGCCGTTGGCCCTGGCCCGCCAGCGGCGGGAAGAGGCCCGGCAGCTGCTCGCTCGCGGCATCGACCCCAGCGAGCACCGGAAAGCGGTGGCCCAGGCAAAGTCTGAGCTGGGATCCAACACGTTCGAGGTCACAGCGCGCGAATGGTTGGCCAAACGCGACTGGGTGCCGAAGTACGCCATCAAGGTCGAGGCGTGGATGGCCAACGACGTCTACCCTTGGATTGGCTCCCGCCCCATCGGCGAACTGACGGCCCCTGACTTCCTTCGGGTAGCACGGCGGATCGAGGCGCGGGGCGCCATCGAGTCTGCCCACCGGATCATGCAGAACTGCGGCCAGATCATGCGCTACGCCATCGCGACAGGCCGGGCTGAACGGAATCCCGTGGCTGACCTGCGCGGCGCGCTCGCGCCGGCGCCTGAGCGGAACCATGCCGCAGTCGTCGATCCTGTCGCGCTGGGCGGGCTGCTGCGGGCCCTGCATGCCTATCGCGGGACCTTGGTCGTTCAATCTGCCCTGAAGCTTGCGCCGTTGGTGTTTGTGCGTCCGGGCGAGCTGAGGCAGGCGACTTGGGCCGAGATTGATCTGGACGGTGCCCTCTGGAGCATCCCGGCGGCCCGGATGAAGATGCGCCAGGCGCATGTCGTTCCGCTCGCGAGCCAAGCCGTTGAGGTGCTGCGGGAGCTACACAACCTGACAGGCCGGGGCACGTACGTCTTCCCTGGCGCGCGGAGCGCCAAGCGGCCCATGTCAGAGGTGGCCGTCTTGGCCGCGTTGCGCGTCATGGGCTTCGATAAGAACACAGCCACTGGCCATGGGTTCAGAGCCAGCGCGCGCACGCTGCTGGATGAGGTGCTGGGCTTCCGGCCGGACATCATCGAGCACCAGCTCGCGCACGCGGTGAAGGACCCGAACGGCCGGGCCTACAACCGGACCACGCACTTGGTGGAGCGGACGCGGATGATGCAGGACTGGGCCGACTATCTGGATCGGCTGCGCATGAGCAACGTCGTGCCGCTGCGTCGTGGTCAGGCGGCTTGATCGTCGGGAGTTGGGTCGAAGCGGCGCCCCATCAATTCGAACCGCGCCGCCTCGGTGCGGAGCCGATCAGCGGCGCGTCGGCGCCCTGCTCTGTCCTCCCAGCTGCCGGTGCGGTCACGGTCCAGCTCGGTGGCCTGCTGCCATAGGCCGGCAGCCTTGGTGCGCGCCCAGCGCGCCTTTCCTGCGTGCTCTCTCGTCATGGGCCCATTGTCCCGCCGGCCTGTCGCAGGGGCCGATACGCAGGCAACGGCAGCTGACCGCGTCAGTGGCGCCCCAGCACGTTGCCCGGGTCCAGTTGCTTCCCCCTACCCCGCAGCACGACGTGGTCCTGGATCCACTGCAGCTTCTTCGCCACCTTCCGCCGCAGCAGCTGCTCGTGGCGTAGAGCCCACAGCTCGCACCCGCGCCGGCCGGCATCGAACGAGCTGCACGGCCTGAGCAGCAGCGGGGCATGCAACCCATCCTCGGGGCTCAGCCTGGCCAGCCACGAACCATCAACCCTCTGCTGCATCGAGGCCACCTGCACGCCGTGCAGGAACAACCCCGTCGGCAGGGTGTCCAGGTGGCAGCGGGGCTTCCAGCAGAAGCCATCGGGCATAGGGGTGAGGGTCTGGGTGTCGGCGTCCATGGGCGGGAGCATAGGCCGGTCCAGTCTCACGGGCCGATACCATCCGCTCCCCTCAAGGAGCCAAGGGCCGGTCGACCCAATGGGGAACCGTGAGACGCGCCAAACGCTCAACGCCAGACTCCGCCTCGCCCTCTTCCCGAGTCCGCCTAAGCACCAGACGGGACCAGTCAGCACCGACTATGTCGTAAAGATCCGTCGGCTCCGCTGGCAATAGCTGCATCGACCAATAGGGGAAAAAGCGTCGCCCGGGAAAGCCGCGCCCCAGTTCGACCAGCTCCAGGTGAGAGCGTGAGTTCTGCACCTTGGCGAAGACGACCGCCATGCCGTCACGAGGCCCTTCGAGGTACTGCAGAAATCGGCTGCCATCGAAAAGCAGCAGCCCGGTCACCCCAGCTTGCGCATTGAACACAGCCGCAGAGCGTGCAAGCTCGTCAATGGCGTCTGGACCGAGGCCAGGGCTAGCCCTGCTGGTATATGAAATAGCCTGAATTGGCACAGCGGTCCTTGGCGTGAGTGAAATGCGACAATCCCCTGTGCTTGCCGTGAGCCTGCTCTCTGTTCAGCTAGAGGTCAAATTAATGGCTCATGCCTAGTATGAACTAGTCATCCTTAAGACTGCGCGCATGACTTCCACCGGTGCATTCCTCATTCTCTCGTTCGACCTTGGTCCTCAGGGCGATTCTCTATTCAGTTCGGTTACGTCCGTGACCGCGCAGTGCCTGCGCTGCCAGCATGTGACTACTGCGGATATCGATGCAGCCCGCAGCCTTCCGGGGGGAGTCATCCTCTTTTGCCCGAGCTGTGGCGCTCGGCAGGGCGTTGCCAATGCAGGGCTTGGCAACCAGCCCAAAAAGACTTGACCGCCCGCGCGTCAGCGAGCGCCTAAGCCTTCTCGGTAAGCGTAAGCATGTGATCCACCGCAGTGGGCCGCGCGACTACTCCCCTGCGCACGAAGCCGTTCCAATCACCCGACGCAATCTGGTCGAGGCTTGAGCGATCGGCTCCGATGAGCATCATTGACCACGACGGATAGAAGCGAGCGCCGACAATCCCCCCGGCTAGCAGCATGATCTCTTTGTGGCTGGTGGCCACACATACACGCCGGAAGGCAGCTTCAACGCCGGCCGCGGGCCCCTCTAGATACTGCAGGAACCTCTGCCCATCGAACAGAAGGATGCCGGTGACATCGGCTGTCGCGTTGAACGTTGCCGCATCCGCGACGAGTGCCTCCAAGTCGTACTCGCCCAACCGATCGGACTTTTGACTCACGTAAACCAGAGCACGAACTGGCATCACCACCTCCTAGCGGGCCTCCGACCCTACGCACGCAGCAGCTACCGCGCTGTGACGGCTGCTACAGAAAGCCTTCGCAGGCAGGTCACAACCAGCACGTTAGAGAAGCACTATGTGCGGCCGCTTCGTCCAGACCCCGATATTCAAGCCTGACCAGCTCGGCCTGCCCGACCTGGCGCAGGGCCTGCTCGAGCTGCCGCCCAGCTACAACCTGGCACCGACCCAGCGCGCGTCGGTCATCCTCGATTGCGGCACGGGCCGGCAGGTCACCCGGCTAGCGTGGGGCCTCCTTCCCTTCTGGGCCAAGGCCAAGGGCCTGCAGGGCTCGACCATCAATGCCAGGATAGAGACCGTGGCCACGAAGCCGGCGTTCCGGACTGCCTTCAAGAAGCGCCGGTGCGTGGTGCCGATGGCCGGCTACTACGAATGGTCCGTCAGCCCCGAGGACGGGAAGAAGGACCCTTGGTTCATCCACGCGGCCGGGCCCCTGCTGGCGGCGGGGCTGTGGGAAGACACCAGCCCACTGCTGCCCGAGGGCAACCTCGGCACCTTCACCATCATCACCGGCGACAGTAGCGGCGTGTCGGCCGACGTCCACGACCGCATGCCGGTGTGGCTGCAGCCCGGGCAGGTCGACGAGTGGATGGCCGCCGAGCCCGACGACGCCATGGCGATGCTTCTGGCCAGCGAGCCTCCGGCGATGGAGGCCTACCGCGTCAGCCGTGCCGTGAACTCGCCCAGGAACAACGTGCCGGATTTGCTCGCGGCCGTTGCGTAGGCCTTGCCAGGCCCTTACGCAGCATCTTCGACCGGATCAGCTGGCGCCTGTGCCCCGGTGTCTGGTTCTTCGACCTTGACCGCCTCAAAGCGGTAGGTGCAGCCAACCTCGAGCGGGGAAGACACCGCCAGCGGCACCGTCATGGTCAGCTGGGGCGCCCCGATGCTGGCCTCCGGCACGAACTGCAGGGTGGCCACGCCAGGCTGACTCGCGGACTCGGTGCGCTGGTTCAACGTGGCCGCGAAGCTCATGGCGGTCGACGCGCCGCCGGTGCTGCCGTCGCCTGGTTCAACCTTTACGGCGGTCCAGTTGTAGCGGGCACCCACCTCCATAGCCGCGGCGGTCGCCGGGGCAGTGGAGAGCGTGAGCTGCTGCGTGCCGATCGCCTGCTGCGGGACGAACTGCAGGATGACCACGCCACGCTGCCCGGCGCTCTCGGTGCGGAGGTTCAAGACGGTATCGAAATTCATTGTGAGCTACCTCATGGGAAGGATGGGCCGCGCATGCGCCGGCGACCCTGCAGCGTTACTGCTCGATGGAGACCAGCGACAGGCTCTGGGTGACGTTCTGCGTATCGAAGGAGCCCGACTGGTGGGTAACGGTTCGCTCGCCGTAGTCGGCGACGATTGCCCGGTATGTACGGCGAGCGGTGCCGTCGCTTTGGTCGTTGAGCGTGTACGACCCCGACCAGTACGACTCGGCGCTGTCACTGCCGTCGAGCTGGTTGAAGATGTTGACGTCACCGCCCACGGTGAATTGGACCCACAAGCCTTCGCCCTGCCCTTCGACTTGGCGGAACACCTGAATGACGGCGTAGTTGGAGCCGCCACCGGCGACGAACCCGGTGTTTCCACCTGCCCACTTCGTCCGGCTGATGTTGCGCTGGAAGCTGACCACCACGTTCTTGTTGCCGCCGTTGGTGTCGAAAGGCCCCACCTGGACGTTGTTGCCCACGGTCTGGATGCTGGTGGACTGATTGGCATTGCGCCGCACGCCGGCCGCCAATGCGCCGCCCCAGTAGGCATTGCCGTTGACGTCCATCCACATCGTGGCGATGCCCTTGCTGGCATTGCCGGCGCCTACGTTCGGACCGAAGTAGTCCATCAAGCCGTCGGGGCCGAAGCCGTTGCCTACGATGCGCTGAACGTTGCCGCGCCAGACACGGAGATAGCCGTCGCGCAGCTCCAGGCCGTCGACCGCACCGGGGCTCAGGACGTTGAGCACATTGGCGAGCATGTTGATCTCGCCCGTGGTGCCGTCGTTCTTGTTCTGGATGCCGCTGATGTTGCCATTGACGTCGGTGAACAGGCTGATATCAGCGTGGTCCTCTTTGCCCCCTGCTGACCAAGTGGGTGGCTGAGTGGCTCCGGCTACCACCTCCGAGAACATCGGGTTGAACATCCAGAAATACGGATTGCTCTCGCCCGTGCCGCGTACCTGCACGAGGATCTTCACATAGCTTGTGCCGCCCGGTGGCTTGCCGATGCCGAATGGCCGAGTGTACTCACGCAGCAGTGCTTTGCCTTGCCCAGATGGACCCACCCAGTCTGTAGTTATATATCCAACGGTTTGGTTCAAATTGTTAAAGCACTCAGCCCACATTCGGATTTGACAACGATGCGTGTTGAAGTACGCAGAGACACAATAAGTGTTATCTGAAGTGACCGGGATGTTGTATTCGGTTACGAGATAGTCCCCACTGCTTGTGGGCAGCGCCCCAACCTTAGTTGCGCCGATAGCCGAAATCATGCCGTAAGGGATAAAATCCGCATTACCGGTAGGGTTACCCAGTTCGGTAAAACCGCTGCCGTTTGAACCCCAACCCCAGCCGCTGCGCCGCCAGAGTGGGAAAGTCGCGTTCGTCAGCAAATTACCACCGCCACCTGAGTTGCTTACCTTCGCGTCTAGGCTGATAAGCGCAGAGGCGCTCGCCTTTTCGCCCAAGCCCGCCTGCACCGAGTTGATCTGATTGCCCTGGGCAACAATGGTGTTGCCCTGTTGCGTTACCGTCGCCTGCGTTGCGCTCAGACCTGACGCGGTAGTGTCCGCCGTCGACTTCGCAGAGTTCGCCGTAGCCGTGACGTTGGTGATCGCTGTGCCCTGGCTGGTGATGGTGCCTTCAGCCGCAGTCACGCGCGTGTTCAACGACGAAGCCGCCTGCGCGTTTGCGAGTGCGTCGGTCACATCCTCCATGATCACATCGTCAACCCACACGTTCCCCAGCGCGCCATTTCGCATCACCTGAATCTTGAAGGCGGTGATGCTGGTGGTTTCAGGGACCGCGTACACGGTTTCCATGTACTTCCATTCCGTGGTCTTCGCAAAATCCAACGTTCGCAGAAGGTTCCCAGTTTGGCCGCCAATGCGCAGTTTGGTGTTGGCAATGGTGCCATCGAAGGCTGCATCCATCTTGTACCAGCAGCTGACACGGTAGCTGCGGCCGGGCGTTACGGGGATGCTCGCGCCGCTATTGGCGTCAGCGGCGCGAGCAGCGGCCGCGTCGGGGTAGGACCCCGCCTTCCAGCAGCCCCCGCCACCACGACCCTCAGTCGCGTTGTAGGCGGTGTTGGCCCCGTAGTTCCAACCGGTTGCACCATAGTCCCAGCTTCCGTTCAACAGCATGTTGCTGCCTTGGCCGACAGCTGCCCCAATGCTGCTTTGCACCTTGGTCAGCGCGGTCGCCTGTGTATCGATCTTGCCTTCAGCAGTGACCACGCGTGCCGTCAGATCCGTAGTGGCCTGCGCGGTAGCATTGGCAGACTGCTGCGCGTTGTAAGCATCCGTCACATCTTGGAACTGAACGTTGTCGATCAGCAGTGCAGCGCCCGCCACGGCACCCGCGCCGGCGATGGTTGCCCATAGCTGGACGGTGAGCGTTGGATTCGAAACAGTGGCGTAGCCTGACACCTTCGTCCATCCTGCAACACTGTCCAACCTGCGCGGCGAGAACGCCTCGTACCAAGCGCGTGCCCCTGCGCTATTGAGCCCTGACACACCAAGGCGAAACATACTGCCCATCGGCGCCGTCGCATCGGGGTCATTCTTTACCCACGCTTCCACGTAGTAGACCCGGCCTTGGTTACTCTGTATGACCGGACCGAAGTACGCATCGGTGTTGCTTACGCTTGCGCCTGCCGTACGGAGCAGACGCGCTGCGCGCTGCCCGGCATAGGACCGCGCTCCAGGTGCGGCGGCAATGGCTAGCATCGTGCCTTGTGCGATGGCCGTGCTAACGCTTGCCCCTGCGGCGTATCCCTCAAAACCTGAGTCCGCCAGGATGTTGGGGCCAGCAGCAGCCGAGGCATTGATCGCGGCTGTCACGTTGGTGATCGCGGCGCCTTGACTCGCAATCGTCCCTTCGGCTGAGCTCACACGGGTGTTCAGCGACGACGTAGCCTGCGTGTTAGCAGCCGTCTGAGCCGAAAGGTCGGTGATGCTGCTCTGCACGTTGCTTAGCGCAGTTGCCTGCGTGTCGATCCTGCCTTCGGCGGCGGTGACGCGCGAACTTAGAGCGGTGGTGGCGGCCGCATTCGCTGCGAACTGTTGGTCAAGATCAAACGCGCTGGGTTGCCATGCGGTCGCTACCGTGCCCAGCTGCAGTTGCACGTTGTCGAACTCCGCCCACATCGGACCGTTGACGGTTGGCGTTGCAGACACGCGCAGGTATGGCACGCCCAGCGTGTAACCTGCTGGGCATGCAAAGACGCCAACGTAGCGATTGTATTCGCCATTCGGCGCAAGGCCCGCGTTAACCGAACGGTAGACAGTAGCCCCACCGCCTGTGAAGGCTACCTGCAGCACGATCCCCGCGCCAGCGAGCGTCTTGACATCGACGCTCATCACGTAGGTCTTTCCACCCTCCACCTTTGCGCCGCCGCTGCTGGCGTACTGGATGACCTCCATGTATCTGGTGTTGGGCACGTCGGTGTACTCGATGCGGAACGCCAGCTTTGAACCGACGCGATCCGAAGGGACAAGGGCTTGCGCTCCCCCGGTGGTTCCACCGTTGGTTTGTCGGCCCCAGTAGCGCGGGACATTTGCAGCGGTAAAGTCTTCGAAACCGCTGTTGGGCAGCAGGTTGGCGCCGCCGACGTTCTGCAGGCTGGACTGCACGTTGGTAATCGACTGGGCGTTGGCGTCGTCTCGCGCGATGCTCGCCTGATCTACCTCCGTCACCGACGCTTGGCTCGCCAAGGCTCCACCGCCGGCGGGCAGGCGTGCCTCGATCAGGCCAGTGCGCTCAGCGATTACGCGGTCTCCTTCGATCCGGGCGGAATTGACCTGCCCGATCATGCCCTGCGCGGCCGCGGCGTCATTGCCCGCATACTCGCCGCGCAACTGCACCGCCAGAGTGTTGCGCTGGGTAGCCTCGGTGGCGTCAGCGGTTTGGCGCGCCAAGGTCTCCTGCTGGACCAGCGCAACGCTGGCGCCGGGCGTCGGGCGGCCGATTGCGATGTAATCGAACAGCAGGTAGGCGGTCGCCGTCTGGTTGCTGGCCAGCGACAGCCGGATCTGCCTGACGGGCGAGGCTCCATTCCACGGCACGTTGTCCACGTCGAAGGTGGCCATGCCGTTGGCGTCGAAGTTCGGCGCCGGGATGGTCACCGACTTGGCGGTGTTCCAGGTGGTGTCCGCGTTGGTGATCCACTGGACCAGGCCGCGCCAAGTCGGCGTGCCAACGCGCTGCAGGCGCAACTTGATGAAGCGGTACGCCGCGCCATCCACCGCCAGCGCCGCCGGCGAGGTGATGTACGGATTGCTGGCCTGGTTTGCCGGCCGCAGCCAGCCGTCCACGATGGTCGGCGTGCCGTTGCCGGTCCAGCCCTCCACGGTGGTGTCGAAGTACCACACCTGCTTGCTGTCGAACTGCGTGCCGCTGCCGGCGGCGACCGACGACACCTGCCGCGCCAGCGACTCGACATCGGTCTGGCGCGCGGTGGTCTCCACCGCGATATCGGCCTTCCATTCCAGCTTTGCATTAAGCATCGCCTGGATCCGGGCGGCCTCTTCTTCGGCCACGTCCTCGGCCACGGCGACCACACGGTCCCGGACGCTCTGCACGTCGGCCAGGCGTAGGGCCGATTCGTTGACCAGGTTGACCTGCGCTTGCGCGAAGGCAGCCGCCCGCTCAGCAGCCTCAGCGGCGTCACGCGCAATGCTGTCAGCGCGATCGCGGTCGATCTGCTGCTGCTGCTCGACCTGCTTCTGGATCTGCTCCTCGAGCGAGTCTTCGATACCGCCGATGACCTCGCCCAGGTTCGCCGGGAGGGTCTTGGCCAGCACCTGCATGCCGGTGGACAAGGTGCCAGCGGTGTTGCGCGACCGGCAGGCGAAGGTCCACTCGCCCGCCGGCGGCAGGACAGCCTCGAAGGCAGACGCGTGGTAGCCGTCGTCGCCCAGCGGGGTCATTGCATCCCACGCCGGTGCCGCGTGCCTGCCGGCGATGTAGCGGATCTCCACGCCGGCAAAGTTGGCCGACTGGATGGTGTCGCTGAAGAAACCCCAGGTGTAGCGCCGCACACCGCCGCTCAGCTGCTCGACGTCGAACAGGTCCACCAGCACCGGCGGCGCGTCGGCGCCCCGGGTCGTGTAGATGACCGAGGCAGCCACACCCGCATTGCCATCCGGGCTGTAGGGACGCACGGTGACCGGGTAGGTGCCAGCGCCCGGAATCCGCCACGTTGCGGTGCGGGTCACGGTCCTGGCCACTTCCTCGAGCGCCGCGTTGCCGTCTAGGTCGGAAAGCACCACGGTGTCGCCCACCGGGCCGGTGATGGCGAAGCTGGCCTGCAGCTCGGTGTACTCGGTATCACCCTGCACCACCTGGCGCTCGGTGATCTTCAGGTCGCTGGCCACCGGCCGGGTCTGCAGCAGGGATTCGTTCGGATCCCGCACGTACTCGCCGGTCTTCACGTACTGCCAGAACTGCGGGCTCTCGGCCACCACTTCGACCGCGGCGCCCTTGAGGTCGCTCTCGGGGCGGATGCTGGTCACGCGCACGCGCAGGCCCGGGGTCTGCTTGAAGTCGTAGATCCACAGCGTGTCCCACGCGGGGTTGGCCTCGCTGTTGCCGGGGAGGGCCGCATCGGCAGGCCAGGCATCGGCCAGCACAAGAGCGTCGCTGGTGCCCGCAAAGGGCTGCACACGCAGCACGCGGTACACGCGCTCGCCCGGGACGCGCAGGCCAACAAAGGCGTTGCCCTGCGCCGGCGCCGGCACGGGCTCGTCAAGCTGCAGTGTCACCTTGCCGCCTGCGATCGAGGCGCCCTTGACCCGCCCACCGAAGCCCCACTGCGTCATGTCGTGCTGCAGCGCCAGCATCGACATACGGCTGTAGGACAGGTGTTCGATATCGGTGCTGTAGCTGATCGCCTTGTACTGGTACAGGCTCTGCGCCAAGTGCCAGCGCGCCAGCATCACGGCGTGCGCCTCGGTGGTGACGCCCTCCCCGCTCACCTGGGCCGGGTTGAGCATGGTGGTGACGCCCGGGGCAGGCACGCGCAGCGTCTTGGACTGCCAGGTTGCGCTGTCCAGGTAGGTGTACTCGATGCCGTCGGCGCCGTTGGTCAGGGTGTAGTCAACCTGAAACTGCCCCTTCTTGATGGTCGCCATGTTGACCACGCCGGACAGCGGCTGCTCATCGGCGGCCCAGCCTACGGACAGCCGCCCGCGCGGCCAGCTGATCTGCCCGAACCCGGCCAGCGCCAGCACATCTAGCACCTGCTGGTGACTGCGGACATCCGTGATCCAGTTGTTGTAGGTGAAATTGTTGGCGGCGCAGTGAAGCATGAAGGCCTTGAGGCCCTCGAGGTCGATCTGCCGTTCGGGCAGACCCATGCCGGCAACCAGCGCGCGCCCACCTGGTGCGATGGGATCTGGCGCGTAGATGCCACGGGCATAGGCGAGGATCCATGCCCCCGCATTGCTGGTGCGCTGGGTCACCCACTCCGTGCCGGTCCAGACGGGAATCGGCATGGAATGGGCGATGCAGCGGATCTCGTCCGGAGCGCCGTTGAGCTGCCCGTTGGCCTGCATGCGGATGCCAATGCGCGGAATGCCGGCGTAGCTCGCCGTGTCGCGCTGAACGCTGGTCAGCGTGGTCCAGACGAACGAGGCTTCGGCGCCGCTGCCATCGGTGTTGTTGCCGGCCACGCGCACGCGCACGTCGTACTGCCCCTCGGGCACGTCGATCGCATAGCTGGCACGCTGGCTCTTGTTGTTGGTGCCGCGGACGTTGTAATTGCCGAACACCTGCCAGTTGGCCGTGCCGGCAGCGCGGTACTGGACCTGGATCTGGTCGCTGTTCTGCTTGTCCTTTCCCTTGGTGGACCGGTCCCAGATCTGGAACTCCACGCCCACCATCAGACGGATGGTGCCGGCGGAGCTGGTGCGCTGCACCCACGCGCTCGGCTGGTGCTTGGGGTCGTTGCTGGTGTCCAGCAAGGTCCCGCCGTCGGTCACATCGGGGTTGGTGTACAGCGGGATTTCCACGCTGGGCATGCCCGGGAACCCGTTATGCCACACGCGCACGCCGTCGAACGATGACAACAGCGCATCGCCGTTGTGGAGCTGTTCCACGCTGTCCACGTTCAGCCCGGGCGTGAGCACGAACGACAGGAACTGATCGTCACCCTCGTAGTGGGTGTAGTAGTTGCTGATCAAATCGGGCGCTATCCGCATCGACCCGATCAGCAGCCCCACCGGCTGGTCGTGGCGTGCACGGTTGCGGCCGGCCGCGATCGAGTACGTCGACTGACCGGGAGCACTCTGCTTAGGCTGCTTGGGCTGCAGCACGCGATTGATGAGCACCGATCCGGCCATGTAGACGCCCGTAGCAGCGGCAGCACCCCACGCCCCCGATAATGCACCGGCACCCCACCACCCGGCGGTGGCCGTGCCGAAGCCGAAGGTGAAGTAGGTCAGCGCCAACGTAGCCACCAGCGCGACGGCAGAGCGGCCTACCGCCCCACGGGCCTCGATCACCTGCCCATGCTTGGGGTACACGAAAGGCCACATGTCACGCGGGACGGCGCGGCCGCCGATCAGCACCACCCAGTCCTGGTCATCGAGGTCGGTCACGTGACGATGCAGGAAGGCGCAGAGGGATTCGTCCGGGCGCAGGTCCGCCGGCTGGTTGCGCTGGCCATCTACCAACACGGGGTGGGGGGTGACGATGAGCCGGCCTGTCGAGCTAATATCTGATTTCTCAGCCAAGGTGCATGCGGATGAAGTCACTGAGGGTGATCCCGATAAGGTTTGTCGACCGAAACGGAAACCCAACCAGCCCGGATGCAGCGGCAGAGTCGGATTGCATTCCAGTTATGGATGTCTTGGTACGCTCCCCGTTTAACGCTGACCTTGTGATCAGGTCCCGGGCGCTAGTCGACACGGGCGCGGATTGCTGCGTGGCCTCGAGGCGGGTTCTTGAGACTGTTGGAGCCCCTGTAACTCGCTCGGTTAAACACCAAGGAGCGACCGGATCCAACGTAACGAACGTGCACAACGCGATTTTGATAATCGCTTCTAATGAAGGTTTTCAGATCCCAATAAAGGCAGACATCGCTCGTCAAGATGATGCTCACGTGCACCCCGCCTACTCTGTAATTTTGGGGCGCGGCTTGTTGCGAAATGGGTGCTTGACGCTTGACTACCCTGCCAAAGTTTTCACTTGGAGATGCTTTGTGTAACACTGCTCGCAACGGCAGAGACACTAGTTCCTCGGGTGGCGGCATTGGCATATCAGACCCATTCGTAGATGCCTTCAATGCGCAGGCCAAAGCCCTGCAGATCGCGCGCGCGGTGCAGGACGCTGCACCCGTGGCGTTCGTTGCTGTGGAGTACCCAGCCCTCATGGGCCAGAAAGAAGAAAACCCCGGCGTGGCCGGGGTTTCGTTGTCCGTGGTCGAACATCAGGACCAGATCGCCGTCCTGCGGCGGTCCCTCCCGTAATCGTGCATAGGGCCGGGAGAGCGCCCCCAGCTCGGCCTCCCCGCGCGCGCCGCGCGGCCGGCGGCTGGGCATCTCGACGTGCCGACCGAAGAGTTCGCGCTGGACCCTCACCACCAGGTCCGCGCAATCGGCTGAATCAGGGTCGTAGGGGATGAGCGTGAACGGCTCGACATCTGACGGCCGCATCAGTAGATGCCCGGGGCGATGTGCGCGTTGAAGCGCAACCGAACGGCCTGCTGCCGTGTGAAGAAGTCCACCCCGCAAGCGGAGGTGGCAGCCTGCGGGGTCACCGATACGGTCATCATCGGCAGGAAGTGATCCTGCTCGATGACGTTCACGTCTGCCCGGTCGGTGATCATCAGGCGCGCCGTGACCAGCTCACCAGGTGCCAACCGCTCCAGGTCTTCGGTGATAGCCCGGCCAACGTTGCTGATCACCAGCTGCGCGCGCGGGGCCTGGCCGTTGATGTCATCGGGCAGCTTGAAGCCGAATTGAGCCCCAACGAAGGTCAGGCCTTGGCTTACCCAGTCCCGCTGGTCGTTGCAGATGCGCAGGGTTTCGGCAAACGAAGGTGCCGAGACTTCCAGCAGGGCCAAGGTGCCTACCGGGTCCGTGACGCGCTGGCGCCGCTCGGTGAATGTGGTCATCGCATGTACTCCACGACGGTGTCGCGCCGGTAGTCGCCCAGGCCGTGCTGGTCAGGGACCAGCTGGCCGATATCGCCCTTGATGAAGCGAACGGTGATGTTGGTCCCGCGATACGGGTGGCGCATGGTGAACCACCCAATCCGGCCGATCACATCGAAGTACCAAGCCTCGAATTCGTCCGCGGCGGTCAGGGTCTCGAAGTAGAGCGAGAGGGCCTGTGTCATGGCGACCCTGCTGTTGAGGACCCTTTCCTTGGCCGGGCCGCGCTCCATCTCATCACGCTGGACAGACGGATCGAAGCCGTTCTGGAGGTTGCTGAACATCACCAGGGCAGTGCTGGGAAGCTGCGCCATCAGAGCGTGTCCTCCAAGCCAAACCGACCTCGCAAGGCCCCGTAGGTGGATCCGGTGCCACTGGCAATGCGCCCGCCGAGCGCATCATCGAGCTGGCCAAGCAGTACCTCGACATCGACACCGCCCGGCCCACGCGTGGCGGTTGCCGTGGTGCCCGCCGGTGCGTTCTTGACGATGACGTTGACTGCGCCGAGTCCTGCTACGGAAGGGCTCCCGCCGCCGACCGCACCGCCCGACGCGTAGCCCATCAGCCCACGGCGCATTGCTTCAACGACCCCAACGCCGCCGGCGCGGGCGACATCGGCCTGCGACCAGACCACCTCTCCCTTGTGCACGATGCCTGCGGGTTCATGGATACCGCCCGGCCCCGTGTAGCCGCCGGTATCGAAACTGATCTTCTCGCGCACCACCGGGCCGATGGTGCTGCCCAGCGCCGTGTTGAAGATGCCCATCGCCGCCTGGCGGAAGGCAATGCGGGACAGGTCGGCGATTACCGAGCGCGTGAGATCCGAGAAACTGACCTTTCCGCCGGTCGTGAACTTCGTCCAGGCATCCTCCATCCCGCTGAACACGTTCGCGGCCACAGCACCAAGCTGCTCGGCAGCATTGGATGCTTGCTGCTGGTAGTCCGCCCATGCAGCGCGCGCACCGTTGAGCCAGCTGCCCTCGGCAACCGCCAGCTGGGCGTACCCTTCACGCACGATCTGCAGGCGATCGGTGGTCTTTGCGAGCAGCACCGCACGCTCAGCTTCGAACGTCTCCTGATCGATCTGGGATGCGTTCAGCTGCAGCTGAAGCTCGCGCAGCTTGTCCGCCTGGTCGCCGTAGGCATCGTTGATGCGTTGCTGGATCTCGTATTCGCGCTCCCCCATTCCGACACGCCCTGCCACAGCACGCATTTGGCGCTCCAGCGCCTCATTGCTCGCATCGAGAGCATTGGCGTATGCCGCGATGACGTTCGTGCGCGTGCGCGCGGTCGCCGTCTCCTCGGTCGCCAGCACCTGGAGCTTGCTCGCACCCTCGGTGCGAACCTTGACCAGGCGTGCTTCGAGATCGCCCAGCTGGCGGCTGACGTTGATGCCATCCTTGCCAGCAACGGTCTGCTGCTTCAGGAATGCGATCTGTCCCTCGAGCGAGCGCGCTTCGGCGTCCGTGCTGGCCTGCGCGAGGTCACGCATGCGGCGGTAGTACTCCGTCGCCGTGATCTCCCTTGCCGAGTACTGCGCGCGCAACAATTGGGTGCCGGCCGTGATCGCGGCCTGCTCTTCCAGAAGATCATCGCGATAGCCCTGCAGGCCGGCAGACCGCAAAGCGCCTGCCGCGTTTCCGCTCTTGGGCTTTTCTTCATACTTCTTGTCGATCGCGGCGAGCGCCTTTGCCTTGCGGTCCTCGATCTTTGCAACTTCGTCTACCAGGCCTGCGGCCCGCGCCTTCCGGATTGCAGCATCGGCTTGCCCCGAGATACGGGCTACATCTCGCCGCTTTTTTTCTTCCTTGGATGCCTCGGAGTCGATGATCGTGTCCATCTCCGCCACGGTCTCCGCTGATGCCGCCTGTGCAGCCTTGATCTGGGCATCCTTCCGCTCCTTAATCAAATCAAGCGAAATCTCCTTGATTTCAGCCGACCGCCGCACAATGTCGCGCCTCATAGCTTCAATAATCGGCTGAGCCACCCCGCCTTGCGCCACGGCTTGGTTGAGGCGCGCCAAATCACGCTGGTTGTCCGCCAGCATTTGCTGCATCTGAGCTGCTGGCGCACCGAAGCCGGCGCTGGCCTGCATAGCGCCCCAAGCCTTCGTGGCTTCGGCAAACAGCTCCTTGAAACCACGGATTACCGGATTCTGACTGGAACGAACCTTAGCTAGGGCCATCACGGTCTCGCTGGCCGCCGCTCGGGTGATTACTGTCGCTGCATCTTGGTTCCGCCCTTGCTCCTGCAGCGCCCTGATCTGCTCGTAGAGCGCGACGGTCATGAAGTTGACCTGCTCATTGAGCTTCTGGGCGTTCTTGACCGGCGCGTCGGCCAGCTTCCCGTAGGTGGCCACCGTCTCATCGACGGCCTGGCCGGTCAGCTCCTTCATTGCAATGGCCGCGTTGGCCACGGCCTGCATGTTCTGGGCGGCGACCTGCCCGTTGGCGCCGATCGCCTGAGCCACTTCGGCACCTGCGCCGGCAGTGACCTGCATCGCATCTGTGGTGCGCTTGGCCAGGTTGATCAGGCTCAGCGTGGTTGCCTCGCCCTCGTTACGGGACAGCACCAGCGCCCGCACGTAGGCTTCCTGCTGCTTCTCGGCGTCGTACCACGCGTAGACCAGCACGCCAACGGCGGCGGCGGCGGCGGTGACGGGAGTGACCATGCCCAGCACCGCCGAGGACACGCCCTTCAGCGCCGGCTCAACGCCGCCGAAGCTGTCCTTGATCTGGCCACCCTGCTGCACCAGGACCGTGAACCAAGGCATCCCACCCTGCAGGCTGGTGAAGACGTCTGTGAATTGGGCAGGAAGCTGGCGCAGTGCCTGTTGCGTCTGGCCAGCGCTGACGCCCAGTTCGGCGATGCCGTTGTTCTTCGGCAGTGGGCGCGCCGCTTCGCTCTGCGTCTGCCGCAGCTCCCGGCGCAGGACCGCCATGCCCTGCTTGATGTCGTCGATGTCCGCACTGAGGCGCACACGCAGATTGGCAGTGGGCTCAGCCATGCAGGTTCTCCTTCAGATACTGCGCCCACGCGGCTTGGTCAGGCGTCATGGCAAGTCGCATGGCGACCGCCATGCCTGCGCGCTGCTGGCGCTCGGCGCGGGCAGCAGCGGTGCCAAAGGCCCGCAGTTGGGCCAGGGTGTAGGTCAGGATGTCGCGGCGCTGGTGTCCGCAGGCGATGAGCTGGTGGATGAGGTCTTCCCATCCGTGGTCGGCGGAATCTTCGGCTTCGCCACCTTTGCCAACAGGTGCGGAAGCCGTCGGGCGAAAAAATCGCGATTCAACCCGACCACCGCCTCCACCAGGCTGGCCACCTCATCCACGGTGCCCTTGGCGATCCATTCGGGCGGCCGGCCGGTAACGATGGAGAGGGCCGAGGCGAAAGCCGGAGCATCCTGCTCGAGCAGGTCCAACACCACAGCACCGCTTTCCATCTGGGCGCCCTCCCCCAGCAGCCCCGCCGCCATCACCACGCGCCCGATGATCGAGCGCGCTGCGGTGATGAAGGGGGCCAGCTGCTCCAGCCGCAACGGCCCCACTTCCAGCACCTCGCCACGGAACGAAACCTGCGCCGTCGGCGGCGTCACCACTTCGAAGCCGTCCATGCCTTACTCCTCCTGTTCCCAGTAGAAGTAGGGCGAGATGTCCGGGCCCGTGGCCTTGGCCGAGTCCTTGACCAGCGCACCGGCGACGGTGCCGGAGGCGAACTGGTCACCGAGCAGCCCCATTTCGTTGAGCATGCCGCCCTTCACCTTGTGTGCGATCGCGCGGACCAGCTTGCCGCCCTGGGCTTCGTTGATGCCAACGAAGTGGATCTCGTAGAACTTCTGGGACGTGACGCCAACTTCCACGCGGCCGATGGCGCCGTGCTTGTAGCTGACCTTGATGTTGGGCACCCCGTTCACCGGCGCGGGAATCGCAGAGCCGACGGGAATGAACAGCATGCCGCGTTCCAGACGGTAGTCCTTCCCAGCCTCGTAGGTGACGGCACCGGCAGTGTTCTTAACGCTGGTCACCTCCGCGGCAATCCGGGTCAGTGGAACGAACGCGCCGATCGCGGCAGCTGCGGCTTCTTCCGCGATGGTGGCGGCGGCCACTGCCGTGGCCTTGCCGCGCAGCGAGCGCGCGAAGTTGGAGGGCTTGAAGTCGTGGAAGGTGTAGGACAGGTTGTACCCGGTCACGCGATCGACGCTGTTGGCCGGGCCGCCGCCCGGGTTCTGCCCGTCAGCCAGCTCGATGGTGTTGGTCTGCGGCGAGAAGCTGTAAGCCGACACGTTGCCGACCTCTTCCAGCGGCTGGCCGCTGTTCCATTCGCGGATCAGGACGATGCCGCTACCCAGGTAGCTGTAATCTTTGGACATGGTGTTTCTCCGGTGAAGCCGCTGAGCGGCTGGTTACTTGGGGATGTGGGACTGGTAGGTCACAGAAACGCCCACCCAGCCGGCGGCTGCCGACTCCGGCATCAGCGGTTCCATACCGAGATAGACGGGGTACGTGAAGCCAAGCGGGAACCTGCGTTGTTTCTGGGACATCGCCATCTCGATGTCGGTCACCAGGTCGTCCAGACGCTCCTGCAGGTGATCGGTGTCCGCCGGCAGCTTTGCGATGACAGCTACGGTGGTAAGGCGGTGGGTCTGCACCAGAGCGGCGTCAGCGGCGCGCTGCTGCTTTTCAATCAGCGCGCTGAAAACGCCGGTGCTGGTGGCGTCACCAGGACGCGGTTCCAGCGTCCAGTCCGCGCCGACGTTGGTCCGGTAGCCGTTGTTGGTCGAGATGACCGACAGGCACTCGGCAAAGGCGCCGAGCAAGAGACGGCGCGGGCTCGGGCTATGCATTGGATACCTCCCAGACCTGCGACGACTCATCGCCGCGGATCTTCTGCTCGAGCTTCAGCCGTCGGCCTGTGGCGTCGATCTGCACGATGCCACCGCCTCGCGGCGAGACTTCAGCCAGCTGCAGGGTGACGCGGTTATACGGCGTGCTCACCGCAACTCCCTCTTCGTCGAAGTCCTGCACCCCCTCGTCGTGGAGCGCGGTGCACGGCACCGGCGCGGCCGTGCTGTGCTGGTAGGTCGCCCCGTCGGCGATGCCGGCTCCCTTGAAGGCGGCGAACATGAGGGCGTCGAGGCCCTGGAGAAACGCTCTCTGGTTCATTCTCTTGGCCTGGCGGTTTGCATGGCCTTCTCCAGCTCGCGCTTCAGGAAGAAGGGCATCAGCCTCTTCCAGGTGTCGTCGGCCATGCCGAAGATGTCGTAGCGCGACCGGTACTTGGCGGTGCCGGTAAAGATGAAGATCGAGCGCACTGCCGAGCCCCACGGCGTAGCGATGCGCTCATAGATGCCGGGCCGCAGCGCGCCCCGACGCTTGGGCAGCACGAAGTACTCGCCGCCTCGCTTTTTCTTGGACCGCCGCCGGCGCTTGGTGCTGACGTCGGTCTGGTCCTGGTACTGGTCGCGTGATGCGCCCAGCTGGGACAAGATTCTGGTGATCTGGCCTGCAGGAAGATTCCCATAGGCGTTGGAGTTCGCTCCTCTGCCCAAGACTGCGAACTGGCTGGGCGAAAGCAGGCCGCGCTGCTGCAGCAACCGCTCGAACCCCTTCTTACGACGCTCACCACCCTCTACCTCGGCCAGCAGGTACTTGGCTGGCGGCGTGCCCTTGAACGCTTCATCACGGATGAAGATTTCCGCGTAGGGCTGCTCCTTTGTGGCCTTGCGGTACATGGCCGCATTGACCGTGAGCGGCGTGGGCCTGTCGAAGACGCGCGGGGCCGTGCGCTTCCAGCGCTCGCGGATCTCAAAGGCGACGGCGTTGGATGCCTGGCGCGCGGCGAAGGGAACCTGTTGGGTCTCCAGCTCGGTCAGCTGGCGATCGAACAGACCGTCTGGATCCACGCCGATCTTGATCTGGGCCATGGTGTGCTCCCCTACCCGGCCCGCTGATGCGGGCCGGGTGCCGGCGGCTTACTCTTCGGAGTCGTCCGCGCCACGCTTCAGCCGCACCACCGCGTCCGGGCGGGTGTTGAGGCTCAGGGGGTTGGACTGGCTTTCCAGCTCGATGCCCTTGTCCATGCGCAGCTTGGCCGTCTTGGTGTAGTACGGCAGGCCCTTGGTACGGACGGTTTCCAGGTAATCGGCCGGGGCGAAGCGCGTGATGAACATGTCCGGCACGCCCAGCGGGAACGCGATGGCTTCGCCTTCCGGGATGAACGGATTTTCGCCGATGCCGCCCGGCAGCTCCTCGAACGTCACGCCGGCGAAGGTGAAGCCCTGGCGCATGTCGTCCCGCAGGGCGGCGCCGTCCTGCCAGCGCGCGTAGGCGTCCTTCACCTGCTTGTGCTCGGTCAGGTCATCGAAGAAGCTGGCGCTGCAGAAGACGTGGATGCCACGGTGCGGCACCCCGCCCAGCTTGGCCTCGATCTGGCGCTTGATGGCCAGCACCTTCGCGCGCATACGCGTGTCTGCGACGCCCAGCTGCATTCCGATGACGGTCTGCTCCGCGCCGAACTCTTCGTAGAGATCGACGATGACGGAGTCATCGGAATCCAGAACCTGGCCGCGCAGGGCCCCGATGCGGTGGTACTCGATGGTGTAGTCCAGGTCGCGCTTGTGGATGGCCTGCAGGGCATTCACAACCGAGGCCACGTTGGTGCCCGTCGGGTCGTTGACCGGGTCATACACGCCCAGCAGCTGGTCGGCCATCACCGTGGAGCGCTGCGGCAGGTGGGTGGTCTCCAGCAGCTTGACCTTGCCACGGGCCAGACCCTTGGGCTGAGCCGGCGAGCCGCGCGGCACGTTCGGCACCAGCACCAGTTTGTCGCCGGCCAGTCCGACCTTGACGATTGTGGTGCCGACCAGGCCGTCTTCCTGGAACAGGTTCATGTCCGCGATCCGGGTGTGGATACGCGGCAGGTTGTTGATGTAGGCGTTGAGCTGATCGAAGGTCAGTACGCCCAGTGCGAGCAGAGTTGCCAGATCCATAGTGGGTGAGTCCTGTGGTAGATCGGGGGAATGAAAAAGGCCCCGACTGAGCGGGGCCTTGGTAAGCAAGCGGTGCGGCTGTTACGCGCCGCCAGCGGCGGCAATGGTGATGGTTTCGGTGATGGCTTCGCCCAGGCCAGCGGCGGTGACCTTCAGGGTGTAGTCGCCCGCAGCCGAGAACGTCACCGCGTCCCAGGTCACCACACCGTTGACGGCAGCCTTCGCCCCACCGCCGACGACGTTGCCCGGGCCGGTGGCTTTCGCCAGCGTCACGCTCGCCGCGCTGCCAGTGACCAGGCCGCCGAAGATGTCCTTGATCTTGGCCACCACCGGATCCACAACGACACCTGCCGTGCCGGCGGCCGGAGCGGAGGAGAACTTCAGATTGTCGGCAGTGTTGGATGCAGCCGGCTTCTTGGTCCACCGCACGATGATTCCGGACTCGGCCAGGCTCAGCGCACTGAGCAGTTTCTGGTCGTCGGTAGCATTGCCGTAGGAAAGCATCTCGCCGAACACCTCGGCGTCACGCACCACCGCAGTGCCCTTCGAGGGCATCTCCGTTCCGGGCTCACCGGTGTCCACCGCACCATAGAGGACCTTCACTGCCTCGGCGCCATCTTCCGCCGCGGTGTTGTCGGCCTTCAGCAGGGCCCCGGCCGGCAGCACGCCCTGGCCGGCCGGCAGCACGACCAGTTCGCGGCTCCGCTGGCCGCCTGCCTCCGAAAGCAGGAACTCGGCGTTGCGCACGCCTTTCAGGTTGATTTCCATGTTTCTTTACCTCGCTCGCATTTGATAGATGTGGTTGGGATCCAGCTGGGCCTTCGCCGGGTTGGCCTGTTTCGCGGCATCCGCCGCCGGCGTGGTGGTCACGATCTGGGTGCTCTCGCCCTCCGTGGCTTTCATGGACAGCAGCTGCGTGCGAACCGTCGCCAGATCGGTGTTCTCCTTGATGAAACCCGGCGCAAGCGAAGCACCGTCCCGCAATGCGGCCGCGCATGCGTCCTGCACCGCGACGGCGTATGCGAGCGCTTCCTCCGCTCCTTCCTCGCCTTTGACGCCGCGGCGAATCAGAGCGATTCCGATATCCGAGGGCAGGTCACTGTCGGCAACCGCGCTGGCCAATGCGGCCGCAGGGGATGCCGTCGTGGCAGCCGGCCCAGGGCCTGCTGCCGCAGCGTCACCCGGCGCAGCCCCCGGCTCTACGGTTGCAGCAGACGCCTCGACGTCGTCTGCCTCCGGATCACCAGGCGCCGCAGAACTCGGCGCTCCCTCAGCGCCGACATGTGCCAGCAGGTCGTGCCAGGTGCCAAGGCGCGTGGCGAAGCCCGCATCGACTGCCGCCTGCCCTTGGAAGCACGCGGCCTCGGTGGCACGCACCGCATCCGCATCAATGCTGAGGTTGCGGGCCACGGTGTCGACGAACATGCCGTAAAGCGCATCAATGTTGGCCTGTGCCGAGGCGCGTGCCTCGTCGCTCAGGGGCATGTGGGGGCTGAGGTCTACCTTGCGGGAACCGGCATAGATCGGCGTCGCTCGCAGCCCCATGCGTTCGTCGGCTGCGCTCCAGTCGTAGTGGTAGGCCACTACGCCGACCGAGCCTACGCCGCCGGTGCGGCTGATCCAGATCTCATCACAGGCCGTGGCCAGCGCGAAGCAGGCCGAATACGCGTTGTCGTCGACCAGTGCATAGATCGGCTTCTTACTGCGGGCGGCGTAGATGTGATCCACCAGGTCGAAGCAGCCCGCGGCCATTCCGCCGGGCGAATCGAGACGCAGGATGATGGTGCCTACCCGGTCGTCCTCGATCAGCTCGTCGAAAGTAGCGCGCAGAGCTGCGTAGCTCATCGGGCCGGCACCGCTGGGACCGGGCATCGGACGATTGACCAGCGCGCCGGATACGTTGATGACGCCTATCAGCGAGCGATCGGGCGCAACGGTGTCCCCGCCGTCAGGCAGCTCCAGACGCTCGGTGCGCATTTCGGTGTCAGCGCTGGTGACCTCGCCAGTCAGGTAGGCCCCGATGATGGCTTCGCCGTGGCCCTGATGCACCAGCAGCGGGCTGTTGAGCGCCACCGCCGCGAGCGACGACACGACCGGCGCGCGGCTGCCGCGGCCGAAGATACGGGCCAGAAGGCCGGGCTTACTGTTCATCGTCTTCCTCATTGGGGTCTGCGGCGCCGGCGGCGCCTTTGTCTTCCGCAGCGCCTTGCAGCGCGCCTGAGCCATTGGTACGGCGGGGGTCGCTGTCGTAAATCAGGCCCTTGTCATCGGTCCGCTGGTTATCGGCCTCGTTCTCTTCGTCCACCTGCTCAGGATCCTCGCCGGCCCCCAGGACCACCTTGGAGCGCGATTTGAAGCCAGCCCGCACAGCCTTCAGCTCTGCGCTCACGTCCTGCACAGGGTGGCTCCACGGCCAGCCTTCCGGCACCCACAGGGTCTCGGTCACTTCATCGCGCAGCTCGGCATACCCTGGCACCAGGAGCAGGCCTGACAGCACCGCCTGGTCGTAGAAGGCGTCGCGCACTCGCTGGCAGAACATCGGGATCATGTAGAGCCACTGGTCCTGCTCAATCACCCGCCTGAACTCGTTGAGGATCAGGCGCAGGGCACGATCGGAGACGTTGCGCAGGTCGCCGGTGAGCACTTCGTAGGGCACGTCCTGGCTCGCGCTGATCGCAAGCAGATGTCCACGCAGGAACTCCGCGTAGTCGGACCCGGCGCTGGGCGGATTGGCGAACTCAACCTTGTAGCCCGGCGGCAGCTCCTGCATCGTCGCCGGCTCGAGGCCGCCCAACGGCGTACCGTCGATATCATCACCTGTGGCCAAGTCACCCAGCGGCGTTGCCTCAGCGTCTTCTTGGGGCTCAGGCGTGGTGAAGAAGCCCGCGAACAGGTTGGCAATCGCCTGTCGTTCCAGCACCGCGTCATCGAGGCGGTCCAGGTTGAACATCCGCAGCAGCGCTGGCGCGGAAGTCGGCACACCCCGGATGGCACCAGCGCGGTTCGGCCGGTAAAGGTGCATGACCTGCTCGGCTGGCACGCGGACCAGTTCATTGCCGTTGATCGCGACATGGAAGTCGCCGGGGTGCTCGCGGTACATCCAGTACGCAACACGGCGACCGATGCGATCGAACTCGATGCCCTGGCGGATCGCGTTGCCGTTGCTGGCCACGCCGTAGTAATGCTGAGGGCACTGTTCCGACTCGATCAGCTGCACCTGCAGCGGAACGGGCAGCCCGTCCTCCGGACGACGGAACCGGATCCGCGCGAACACCTCGCCGGCCTCCTTCCACTCCCGCCAGGCCAAAGCTTGGAGCCCGGACCAGTCCAACACGCCGTCAGCGTCGGCGTATTTCCCCCAGCGCTTCCACAGGCCTGCGACTTGGGCCTTGTGGGCCTTCGTACCCCAAATGGCTTTGGCTTGGATGCCAGTCGCGATGCCGTTGGACACGCTCTTGTTGAGAGCGCTGACCATCCACGGATCGTTGCGTGCCAAGTGGCGCGCGCGCGCCAGCACGGTGGGCAGGCTGAGCAGCGCTGCGTTCGGCCCGAGCGACGCCGGCCGGAACATCCGCAGCCTTCGCCCCATGCCAGCAGCTCGGTAGGTGCTCTCATCGACCTCAGACATTGCCGCTGCCCGACTGGTAGAGGCGGATGGTGCGCCGCGCGCGCGGCCTGCCAGGTGCCTGCACCGCCATCTCGCCGCGCATTTGCCGCAGCGTGATGCGCATCTCCTTCAGGCTCTGATAGGTGACGGTGCGATCGGCGTACCGAACGGTCAAGATGCCGCTGGCGATCGCGCTTTCCAGCGCAACGATTTGCTCATTGGTGAATGCCATATCAGCGTCCCAGGTACTTGCTTCGAATAACGCGTCGGGTGCGCGTGCGCGCCGGCGGCGGCGCAACGTCGTCAGCCCTGACATCGGGGTTTTCGTCCCATTCCGCGGCCCATGCCGGCGGCGCCTTCCAGTCGATCGACGGGACCTTCAGCCAAAGCGCCAAGCCCTCGGCGTACACGCTCAAGTCGAAGGCTTCGTTGCGGCGTCCGGCGAGGTTCTTCCAGCCATTTGCTGTGCGCGTCTCTGCGGTCAGCTCTGCGTAGAAGGCCTCCGGCAGCCAGTCCGGGAAGTGGTAGAAGCCAGGGCCCGGCTCGGCCCGCTTTACGTTCGCGTCGACCGTGTCTTTCAGCCGATCAGCGTTCAGCAGCAGCTGCGGAACGTCGCCGGCGGAGCCGGACTTACGGTCCTTTCGCTTGCTGCTGTCGGGATACGTTTCTTTGAACAGCGCGGCGTCCCGCTTTGTGCCGCCCTTCACCAGTCGGACGCGCCCGTGCAACTGACGCTTTTTCAGCGACCGCCAGAACTCCAGTGCTCGCACCGACGTGCCGGACTTGCCACCCCAGTCGATGCCGACGGCGCGAATCGGCATGCTGCGACCGGTTTCATCGCCCAGGGGATAGCGCCTGGTGATGACCTTGTCGACCAACCGCTCCCAGTCCTCGAGGTACTTCGGAGGATCAAGCGGCAGGAAGCCGCCCGAACCGTCCGGACGTGCCGACGTGCGCAGGGTGAAGGAATCCACCACCCAACGCTCCAGCTGGCCCGATTCGTTCACGCCGAACCCCAGAACCAGCACCACGAACCGGTTGGCCTGGTTGTCCACGGTGGCGATGAGGAAGCGCACGCCGGGAGGCACGTAGCCTGACGGCCACGTCTCTGCTCGCTCCTTCATTTCGTTCGGATCGCTGGAGGACCTTGCCGCCATCGGCACGTAATTGATGGCGCCGTCGACGTTGTGCGTCGTCTTCAACGGCCGTTCTTCGCCCGTGCTGGCAAAGGTGCGCATCGCCTGCAGGTATCGCTCGATCAGCGACTCCCAGGACTGGTACGCCGCAGCAACGCCGCCCAGCCAGTAACTGGCAATGCGCGTCTCCAGCGGATCGCCGCTGATACTGCCGTCCGGATGAACGATCTGCCCCTCGCCGGCCCACACACCGGCCTGGTTCATGTCGTCCTTCCAGCGATGGTCCAAACCCACGCCGCAGCTCGGGCAGTGCAGCAGGGAGTAATGCCTGGCCATCTGCTGGATGTCGTCCACCAGCACGCGCTCGAGCAGCTCGTCCATCGGCGGCAGAGCGAACCCGTCGTAGCCGGGAGCCGCCATGAACCGCTCCCCGCACTCCGGGCAAGGCCAGTACCACCGCCGGCGATCGCCGCGCGCATAAAGCGCCGCGATACCGGCAGCGGGCGGGCCGTGGTGAGGGTGCGTTGGCTTCCAGGCACCGTCGGTGTAATCCGTGGCAGGGCTCGACTCGGCTACGACCATGCCCGCTGACATGAAGGTCTGCGTCCGCTTGAGCGCCAGGCCGAAGCATTCGTCGATTCCCAGGTCGCCGGTGTAGTTATCCACGTCCGTCATCAGCACGTCGTGGATGTCCTTGCCGGACAGCACCGAGATGGACGGCCATCCCATGCGCAGCGACATCCCTGACCGGAAGAACTTCAGCAGGATATTGTCGTCATGCGCGCGTGGACTGAGCCGCTTGCGAAGCTCTGGGCTCGCCGCGATGCCACGTGCGATACGGGTCTTGCTGTAGTCCTCCGCAGCGTCCTTGGACATCTGCACGACCATGGTGTCGGCCGGGTTGCAGGTGATCAGGTAGGCCAAGCGCGCATCGATGAGAGAGATCGTCTTGCCGGACCGCGCCGGCCCGACGAACACCACTGCTTCGTAGTGCCGGCTGCCCGTCATGTCCAGCGGCTGGACCATATAGGGCGACACCGAGGGATCCCACTTGCCTGCAGCGCCGCTGGCGTTGGCCACGTGCAGCGCTTTCGCGCCCTCGCTGACCTTGATGCGCCTGGGCGGCCTGATCATCTCCGCTACGCCGCCGCGCAGCTCACGCGCTGTCGCGTAGGTCATCGGTTATTGCCTCGAACATCGTCTGGCGCACGCCATCACAGGCGTCCTGGACCTTCACCACCTGTTCCGGGGTCAGCCCCGCCTTGCGCTCGAGAACGTCCGGGAGGGTGTCGAAGAACTGCACGACCTTTTTCACCAACTCGGCGTAGTCGGCCTCGACCTCGGCGGCAGGTACAAGCTGTCCGGTCGTGGTTTCGACCTTCAGCCGTTCGTTTTCAGATTGGTAGAACGCCCGGCGCTCCATCGGGGGCAAATCGCGCGGGTCGACGACGCCATCCGCGCCAACGACGCCTGGCACCTGCACCAAAGCGACGGCGGCGTCGGCCAAGCGGTAGACGTCGTGGCCAGCACGCTTGCCAAAGGGCGCAACGCCAGCGTCTCGCAGCCGCTTGGCGGCGGTTCGCCGGTCCATGCCGAACTCGTCCGCCAGGCGGGCGACTGACCAGCCTGGAGAGAAGTCACGAATGTCGGCCATGTCCTACTCGATGTACAGGTCGTCCTACCTAAAAAGTGCGCTTTCTCCCGGGGAAATCCGACAAAACGCGGGCCCTGTGGTGGAGCATCCTAGGGGCCGAAAAACGCTTAATTACCGGGGTCCGAATCCCCCCCGGTAGCGACAGGTGTCGTCAGGGGCCCCGCCCGTTCAGCTTTCTGTGGATACCCTGTGGGCAAAAGGTCGGTGCCATGTTCCACGAAGGCGTTCCACGCGTGGGCTGCGCTCGACGCAGATGTGGCGCGATCCGCCGCGACTACGGCCTGGCAGGCGCGGAGCTGGTCGTCTGCGTCTCGGCCGATTCGAACAACTCGGCCCGCAAACTCTTCTCGGCGCTGGGTGGCCGCATCACGTTCGAGGGTGCCGGCTGCGGTCTGGGACAGGAGGTCGGTGTGGCACGCGGCGAGGTCGTTGCGCAGGCGGAGAGTGCCATCGCGCAGGCCAGCCACAACAGCATCAGCGACGGCCGGGGCCGCAGCGCGGGCTTCTTCATGCTTTTCTCCGATGGTGGCCAGGGTATCGGCCTGCTTGTGTTCTTCGGCGCGGGCGCCCTGCTCAGCGGTCAAGTTCTGCTTGACCGCTGCGACCTCCTGCACGGCAACGGCTGCTTCAGCGCGATCACCACGCCAAGACCACCCCCCGATGAATCCAGCAGCGAAGATAACGAGAGCGATCAGGAATCGGTTCATCCAGGGATCTCCGGCGGGATGACGGCACCGAGGCCGCGAAGGGATGCTTCCAGAGACAGCACACGCAGCCTCAACTTGTGGGCGAGCTCCTGAGCCTCCATCCGCAACTTCATCTCTTCGGCGAGCTGCTGACCCAGCTTCAGCTGGCTTGCTTCCAGACCTTCAACGCGAGCCGTGAGGCCGGCGATGAGGGCAACACTCCCCTCTGATTCGGCCTTGTCCTGCTTGCGACTCAGCACTGCACCGATGAACTCGCGGGCAATCCAGAGCGCGGCTGCACCACCGGCGAGCCACCAAGGGGCTGTCGTCTCTTCCATCAGGGCACCACCTTGCGAGCGGTGCTGTCCACCGTGGCGCTCACCCGACTGAAATCAGCTGACGCGGCAGCCTTTGCTCGCTCCGCCAGGATCGGAAGCGCACGCGCATACCGCGCCCGGCGGTCGGCGGCGCCGGTCTGTCCGTTGTTGATACGCTGGGTGATCTCATCGAACCTGCCGGCGTCGGCCAGTTTGTTGAGGTTGTTCGCATCCCAGTACGCAGCAGCCGCCAAGGCGCCCCACTGCGGAACCTCAAGCAGCTCCGGGCTCACTTCGAAGTCTGGAACCGCCTTGACGCCCTTGGCGCGCAGCGTGTCGCGCATGCCAGCGTGGTTCGCCTTTCCGGTGTTCTGGATCGGCCCACGGCCGCGATGCTTCCAGCCATCGCCGCTCGACTCGGGCCCGTTACCCATCCGGTTGGCATAGGCATTGTTGGCGATCGCCTGCGGCTTCCGCTCCAGCGCGTGCGCGAGCTGGTTGGGTACTCGGGGGCGGGCATTCGGGTTCACCGCGTAACGGGTCGGCCAGGTGTCGGCCAGGCCTTGGGCGCCGTAGTTGAGGTTCTCCACCAGCTTCTTCAGGCTGGCCGACTCATGCCCGACTTGGGCAAGGAAGGCCGCCAACCGCTTCGGCGTGCTAATCCCATACAGGGCACACGCATCAGAGAGCGGCTTGGCCCATAGCTGTGCGGTAGCGGCACTGCAGCCGACCGCCTGCTGGATTGTCGAGGCGGTCAGGAGCATAGGAATTCCGAAAATGAAAAAGCCCCCGGAGACGTCCGGAGGCTTCTATGTCACAGTGCCTGAAACTTTAGGCTAGAGGTGTGCACCTGTCAAGTAGCTTCTCGAAACTTCCCTACGACCTTGTTCACGACTTCCTCGAAGTCAGTATAGAACTCGACTCGTTTTCTGCGAGTGCCTTCCGGGAAGGCGCGATTGAGGTAAGTGCCAAGTGTCCATCCGCGGAACTCGTCAGCAAAAAGCCCCGCAAGTACCTCATCGATCGTATGGGACTGCAATACTGCGATCAGGCACTCGAGCTCCTCGATACTACATATTAAGTAAGGCACTTGCTGAAGCAAGGTATCCGGCAGACCCGCAGAGACCAGCCTGTCCGCCACCAAGAGCCGCAATGTATCTGTTGCGATCGGGGAGAACAGATGCCAATCTTCCAATGTAACGACGAGGCTATAGATGTTCTTTCCTTGGTGCTCCAGCTCCCAAGCGCCGTCAAGCGCGTCACCAATGTTCTTATAATTCTGGAATATCGCTTTTGCCAGAACATCTACCTGGCTCGCTATCGCAGCCGTTGTTTCAGCAGTTTTTGCCGCTGCCGTGATTCTTTTTGTCTTGCACTCAATGAACAGATGCGAACCTTCATCAGACACCAGCCAGTCGACGCCATCCATCCGCCTCTTTCCGAGGAAATACACGGGGGGCTTCACGACGGCAAGTTGCTCGGGCGCGCACTTCAACACTCTGCCAACTAAGTCCTCAAATCCTGATCCATAAGCTTTTGAGAACTCTTCGGTATCTTCGACAATATCGTAGAAAACTCCCGCGTAGAGTCTTTGCTCCAGCAACGCGGGCATCGGGCAATAAACACGGTCCGGGTTCCGGACGTCCACGTTTATCAATGGCCTAAAATGAATCGCATTTCTTGTGTACTCCCAACAACTCCCGAGGTTCTGGCTGGCAATCAGACTTGACCTCAAAGTCGGATAACTCCCGATCAGACGGGAAAAGAACGCGCTTGAGGCAGAACGGCTAGAGCCGAGGACGGAAAAGTCGGTCGATGCATTCAAGCGAGGTCGTGACAAGAAGCCCGCTAGCACACCGAAAGCCAGAATGAAATACTCGTCCACCCCTATTCCCAAGCGTCTTTCAAATATTTTTGCGAGCGGCTCGAAACGATAAAGAGCGAGATACCTGCCGATCTTTTGCTTATCCAGCGGATTAGAGATATTGAACTGCTGATGAGCGCATCGGTGCATCGTGAGCATGAGAGCATCGCTCTCGCCTTCGTCGAAGACACTATTTCCGTAATTATTTATACAGTTGACGGCGTCTGCTAAATCGTCCCATCTTAAGAGACTTCTAGAGACGGCGCCGTAGCCGGCGTGCAACACCGTCTCCCTTAGCATTAGATCAAGCTGATGGGGAAAGAGATAACTCTTTAGATCTCGACTACCTCTGCCAGCAACGTCCTCGTAGCCATAAGGCAGTGGAATACCACGGGATATGTGCATTGACATGGCCCAGATATGTATGAGCGAATCCTCTAGGCTCAGAGTTCTAAAGACCGACTTCACATGACCGTAGTGTGGCAACGTCATCCGTGACTCCTTCGCAGTGAAGGCGCAAGCTTAAGCGGCCAAGGCCCTTCCCTCAAGATTGCCCCTGACTCTCTGGAAACCCAATTCCACAAGTGTCAGGTATTGCCGTGCTGACACTGATGCTTTACAGCAATTGGCCATAAGCAGCAGGGCGGTTTCAAAGCGCTCTACCTTCTTGCGGCCCTGCCCGCAGTAATACGCGCGCAGGGAGCACGCCATTGCGACGTTATCGCGGCTGATGGATGCCACTATGTCCTCTATCATCTGCGCACGGCTGTCCGACTCCAGCGGCTTGTACCCCTGCGCCCTGCCCGGCATGTCGCCCTTGTGCTCGATCAGAACCTGCAGCACGTTCTTCGAATGGTGGCCCAGATAGTCGAGGTCACGGTGCAGCGCGAACTCCCTACCCCAGTGCTCCAGCTCCGCCCTCACGTATGCCCCGAACGTATCAACCTGCATTGTCCTGCTCCCCTTGCTGCTGGGCTGCTGCTGGCAGCTCGCCCGTGATCCGCATCACCACCTGACCGCCCGGCCGGCGCTCTTCCTTGACGTCCGGGTGGCTCTTGAACCGCTTGTCGTCGATGCCCAGCGCCTGAGCGATCCCATCCCGGTAGGCCTTGCAGCGGCCGATCATGTTGTCGTCGTCCGGCAGCTTCTTCCCCGGCGCCTGGTAGCAGTCGATCCAGAGGTGCAGCCGGCCTTCGGGCAGCTGCACGTTTCGCCAGCCCGCGTTGAGCGCCAGGAGCAGCGCCGTCTGTCGTGCCAGCCGAGTGGCCTCCGCCTTGACGCGGTAGTGGACACGCGCGTTCGGCGACAGGTCCTTGCTCGGCCAGGGCAGCACCAGCTCCAGCGCGCGCTCAGTCATTGGCAGCTCCCGGCCGGGCGGCCAGCAGCGCCTTGTATCGATGGGCCCAGCCGCCCTCGCTGCACATCCATGCCGCGTACATCTCTTGAGTGGCCACCACAGGGACGGGCACAAGGCCGGGCGACAGCACAGGAGCGCGCCGATTCCAAGAGGCAGTGGCTGCTGGCCGAGCATCATCCATCAGCGGGATGTGTGGAGTTCCGTTGCAACCACAACCACCACACCCGACTGCGAACACTCGGTCGCCTTCACCGTCCAAGAACTCGACTATCCGAACATCGCTGCTGCCGCAAAACGGGCATGGGCTCAGGCCATCGCTGCTCATTCGGCCCCCAGTGCAGCGCGCGCTTCGGCGTATTTCTTGCGGAGCCCGGCGGCCGTGGCCGGATCCAGAAGGGTCAGCCGAGCCTCGTCACTGTTGTCGGCAATGTCGGCCAGCTTCACCTTCAGCGCGAGGGAATTCCGGCGGATGTTCCAGTAGTAGAACGCGTCGCCGCGTCCTGGCGACCGGGACAGATCCGCTACCGCTTCGGCGATGATCGGCGGGAACTTGGACACCAGGTGGGAATGCGCTGGGCAGTCCTCCAGCACGTCGTGCAGCCATGCCACCGCTTCGGCCTCGTCATCCCCCTCCACAGCCAGCGCCACCCGGGCCACGTGCTCGATATAGGGCCGGCCGGCCTTGTCGACCTGGCCCGCGTGGGCTGCATGGGCGACACGCCACGCCTCGTTGACGATCGGGCAGATGCTCATGCTGCCTGCTCCATCTGCTCCCAGTGGGTCGTCAGGCGCTGTACCTTGCCTCCGCGCGCCCGGAACTGCTCCACCGTTTCCGCGACCGGCCGAGCCGTGGGCGCTGCCATCGGCGGCTTCGGCACCATCGCAGCGCGCGAGTCCACCCGGGCCGTGCGATTGCTTTTCTTCGCCGCCAGGGTGCCCGCAGCCTTCCGCTCTTCGTAGCGGCGCCGCTCACGCTCGCGGCGGTTGGCGGCCGCCGCGTCCTTTCCTACATGCTGCTTGGTCATGGGCTGCCCGGTGGTCCGGAACGTGGCCCCTGCCCGCTCGCCATGCTTGGCCAGATATCCGCACCCGACCAGGTAGCGCAGCGTCTGAAGAATGCGCGCGCGCAGGTCCATCTGAAGCACGCCGTCGGCGCCGAGCGCCTGATACAGCTCCGAGTGGGTAAAGGCATGGTCCGGGCGAGCGAGGAATGCCTGCCGCACCTCCTCCGCTACAGATTGGATCTGGTCGCTCATGCGACGCTCCTCAGTTCGTTGATATAGGTCTGCTGGGCGATCAGGTCGTCGTCCGAGCCGTAGGTCTCGTGAAAGGTCCGCGAGCCGTCCATCAGGCTCGGGCCGTAGATCTCGCGCATCCGGGCGAAGCTCTTGCCTTCCATCGGCACGCGCATGTGGTGCCATTTGCACAGAGCGAAGCCGAAAGCATGGCCGCGGCGGATGTTCCCGCTCTTGGTGTGGTTGTAGTCGCAGCCGTAGACCACCTGCCACGCTGCCAGCAGGTGCTGCTCGACCAGCGCCAGGCAGGCCATGCACGGGCCGACCTTGGCCAACTCGATCCGGGCGCCCTCTTCCTTCGTCGCTGGCGGAGCCTTGGACCACATCAGCGCTCGTTCCGCTGGGTTTGCACAGCGCGCGTGGGCACGCCATCCGGAATGGGACCGGCGTAACCCGTGATGGGCACCTGGCGCACGCCATCGCGCCAAACCGTTTGCCCGCGCGATGCGTACAGCACCAGCGGCTTCACCCCGTAGCCGAAGCCGAGATACCAGCTGGGCACGGAGACCGGCTCCGCGATGGGGTGTATCTCCAGCTCGACACGGGACGGCATCCTGCTCATGCGGCGGCCTTGGCGCTCGGCGCGCCGAGCAGCTCCGCCAACTCGGCCAGTCGTGCGCGCGTGCGGGCATTGGCTTCCGGCGATGCCTCGACGCGGCCGGCCAGCAGCGCGACCGGATTGAATGCTGGCGTGGCCGGCGGCAGCGCCAGGTGCTCGGCGACCTGCTCGTGGGCCAGCTGGCCGGCGGCCACCGCACGCTGCAGCACCGCGTCGCGGCCGGAGGCGTCGAAGCCGATCGATGCGTGGTGCACGGCCAGCTGGCCCGCAGCGCGCGCGTCCTTCGTCAGGCGGGTGTAGACCTCGAGGAACGCCTGGCGGGCGGCGATCTTATCGCCGGCCTCGATCAGCGGCAGCGCCGCAGTCCAGCTATCACGCGTCTGCTCGGTCCACACCACCGTGGCCGCCTCATCGGCTGCGCGGATGGCGTTGGCCCAAGCTTCGTTCGGCGCCGGATGGCCGTCGTCGATGCGCTCAAGGATCGCGGCCAGCGACAGGCGCCCCTTCAGCTCTCGGCGGCACGCGGCCAGTGCCTTCTCCAGCGCCGGCAGCGGATAGCCGGCCAGGTCGTTGACGATGAACGCCGCGGCAGTCGGGCGCAGCTGGTCGCCGATGACCTCGGCCGTGGCCACCAGCAGCTCCACCAGCCTGTCCTGTTCGTGATCAGCCAGCATTGCGTGTCCTCCCCTGCGCCAGGATCGCCTTGGCCTCTTCCGCGGCGCTCAGGTTCGACTGGGTCTGGTCCGCCTGCTGCGCGCTGGTGGCGGTCATCTGCCGGCCGGTCGCCCACTGGGTGCGGTATGCCTCACAGCGCGCGAGCAGCAGGCCGAGGTCGTGCATGCCCTGGACCACCATTCGCTCGTTGACCCGCAGGAACCAGCCGGCCACCTGCGGAGCCTCCACCACGCCTAGGCGCTTCACCAGCTGCTTCACGTTGGCGTTGACCTTGGCGTTGCGCACCGGCATTGCGCCGTGGCGTTCGCGGTAGGCCATGGCGTAAGCCGTCCAAGCTGCCCGGCATGCCGCCTGCAGCTCGGTCTCCGATTCGACCACCGGCGGCGCGTCCGGCAGGACCGCCGGAAATGACGGTTCATCTGATGGTTCAATGATGGTTATATGACGGTTAGGCGGCACGGGGCGCACCTCCAGACCTGCGCCCCGTGCCGGACCCCCTGCAGCGGGCGCACCCCCTACTGCATCGGGCGCACCCCCTGCATCTGATGCACCCCCTGCGCCCGGTGCAGTACCCGGCTTCGCAGCCTTTCGCTTTGCCTTGGTGCCCACCGCCGACGCATCGAACTTGGCCGGCGTCACCGAGTACACGTTGCTGCTGTTGAATCGACGCTCACGGCTCAGCAGGCCCACAGCCTCCAGATGGTCCATCGCCGTGCGCACCGCGCGCTCGGACATGCAACAGCGCTTGGCAATGGTGCCGATGGCCGGCCAGCAGACCCCGTCATCGTTCGCCTGATCGGCCAGCGAGATGAGCACTGCTTTCTGGGTGACGCTCAGCTGCTGGAGCGGCCAGCACTGGGACATGATGATCGTGGACATTGCTTAGACCGCCAGGGTGAAGTTGTCGCCTTGGGCCACTGGCCACCAGGTGCAGACGGTGATGTTGCTGATCGGGCACAGAGCCTTGGCGCCACGGAATGCGCGGCCTTCCTTGGCGAGATCCGGAAGGCGACGGGCGAGCATGTAGCGGTCCATCCCAGTGACGCGCGCCAACTGCATGCTTGTCATGCCCGGATAGCGCTGCACGGCGGCAGCAGTCAGGTCCTTTTGCGCCGCGTGGGCGCCGCTCCGGACGATGCGATCCGCAGCCGCGTGGCTGCCGCTGGAATCGGTGTTACGGGCAAGCTGGGCGCTCATGGCATGTCCCTCGCTGCGGCGGCAGATGCGTGCTGCGACAGCTGGGCGAAGATCGCCTGCAGCGTCGTGCAGTGGTGCGCGATCGCCGCAGCCTCGTTGGGCGTGATGCGGTGATCCTTCATGGCTTCAGCGATGACTTCAGCCAGATCGCCCTTGGCGCCGCTGGCGGCCAGAAGCGAGCCGATCAGGCTGCCGCTCTCCGGCACCTCAGTGCGGGCCAGCGTGTAGCCGTGCTGCGACGCCAGGGCGTGCAGAATGCTGTCGTTGCCGGTTACACCCATCACCTCGCTGGCTTCCGCCAAGGTCAGGTGGTGCGTCGTGTTGTTCGGGTTGACCTTGTTCCGGAGCACCGCGGCCGACATGCCGATGCGCAGGGCAAGCGTTTCGCTACCGCCCGGATAGGCGTGGACGGTCTTGTGGGCGGCATCTGCGATGTTCATTGGGCGGTCTCGTGAACGTGGATTCGGGCACTACTGGGACGCAACATGTGCGTCATGGACATCAACAACTCATGGACGAAAGGTGCCGCCCCCCTTGCGCTACGCTGCAGGCACCACACGAACAGCCCGCAAGGAGGGCGACATGACGCTGCGAAAGAAGTACTTGGTGATCTTGGATCTGGCGCACCCCAACCCGGAGCAGGCCAAGGCACTGAAAACGGACCTGGAGACGTACTCGCTCAAGCCGCCGATGCTGGTGTTTGCCGCGTCGAATCGGCTCGGGTACTTCATCGAGACGACCCGCGAGATGCGCGAGATGACGTTCGACGGGAATCTGCTGAGTGGCGATTCGCACCTGCTGGTACAGCTTGGGCTCTACAGCGCAGTGGACGGATTCGCACTGCGCGAGCTGCACGCCTGGCTGTAACGGCGGCGGGGCCGAATGCTGCCCAATTCCGGTCCTGTACAACGTGGAACGGCCAACCAATTAGCCAGCCTGCGATGCCCAACGGCAGCAGCATCCACTCCAGCGCGCGCATTTCAGGCCACCTCCAGGGTGACGATTCGACCAGCGTCCGGATCCTGCGGGCGGTGCTGCTGGGCCGGTTGTTCCTCATGGCCCAGCAGCTTCATCACCTGCGGCAGCGCCGGAATGATGTCCGTCTCGCCCCACCCTTCCACCTGCTCCAGCGGCAGGCCCAGCACCTTCGCCAAGTGCGCGTCCGTCCGGAAACCGAACTTCTGCCGCAGCGCGCGCTTGCTTATCCGGCTGTCGACCAGCTGGCGGATTTGAGCGACGGGCGGCGCGGACATGGTGGCGCCATTGCCGACGCGCTCGGAATGCAGCTTGAGCAACGCGAAGGCCGCCGCAGCGCGCGGTGACTGAGACCGGCCACTGGCCAGATCGCCGATCGTTGACGCTGCACAACCCACCGCTTCGCCGATCAGGGCATACGTCATGCCTTTGATCTGCAGCTCGGAAATCACTTCAGCCCAGGATTTGTCCATGTCGAGCAGCCTACGGTATTCCGTAACACGCAGTCAACGGCATTCCGTTACGGAGTTCCGTTCAAATATGAACATGGATACGATTGGCTCCCGCATACGCGCCGAACGAGAGGCGCAAGAGATCTCACGCAACGAACTGGCGAAAGCCGCCGGCATTGCGGCGACCACCTTGTCCAATCTGGAACTGGGGCTATCCAAGTCCAGCACCGCGCTGCACAAGATTGCGCGCCGCCTCGGCGTGCATGTGGATTGGCTTGAGACCGGCAAAGGCAAGAAGCGAGTCACAGCAGACGCTGTCGCATCCGTCGCGGAGATTGAGACACGGCCGGGCTATGTTCGCTTCGACGTTTTCGAAGGGGGTGCCGGCATGGGGATTGGTGTGGTCAACGATGACTACCCTGAAGTGGTCCAGACAATCGAGGTTGCGGAATGGGAGGTCCGGCGCAAGCTGGGCTATCTGCCCCGCCCTGGCCGCATCCAGCTGATCACCGGACGCGGCCCTTCAATGCGTCCGAAGCTCGAGGATGGCGACATCATCTGGATCGATACCAGCGTCGACTACTTCGACGGCGACGACTACTACCTGATAAACGTCGGTGGCGAAACGCAAATCAAGATGCTGCAGAAGCGCGGCGATGGCTTGTGGGTGGTCAGTGTCAACACCGATTTTCCCGCATACCGGCCGGACGCCGACGAGGTGACAATTCTCGGGAAGGCGTTGATCCACGCCGGTCTGAGGAAGTTCTGAAGGCACCGTCACTAGATAAGAAAAGCCCCGCTTTCACGGGGCTTCATCTACGCAATGCCGGAGCTCTCCAAGCCTGTGTCGACGAGGATCGTTAGTGAGCCCTTAGGGGCTTTGAACCGCTACGTTACTACTGGTCGTGACTTCAACGGCCTTGACCGGGGCGCCTTCCTTTTCGCCTCGACGGTCGAACGTAAGTACTTTCCCGAACACGAGCTGCATCCACGTTGGGTACGTGTAGGCAGTTCCTTTGTTGTGATCGACGATCGCGCCAACAGCGCCACCGAGCAGGATATTTCCCCACATGCCGCCGTTGGCGCGCGAGACAGCACGAGCAGAAGCATTGGGTTGACCCGGCGAGGTGCAAGTGATGTCCAAATCCTTGGCCGAACGGCGAACGTTTACAGTATCGCCAGAGCGCACATTGAACTTCCCCTTGTCGTTGGTAACAGTGCAATCAGCTCCATTAACCACCTCGCCGCCAGACGTTACGGTATCGACGCGCACGGGATGCGTCGATTCGTTCAACACTGAGGCACAGCCAGGCACCAGCAGTACAACGGCAACGGCCGTCAGAAACTTTTTCATCCTTGTCCCCTGTAGATTTGCGGCACCCTTCGTGGCAGCCGACCATCGCCGTGATGGCCGCGTGATGATGCCATCTATGGGGCTTGCGCGCTATCTAGCAGCCGGCCTGCGTGCGGCGCCCTCCAACCTCTTCCCGTGCCGGACCCGCTAACGGGGCCCGTCACCGTCACGTGCTTGACGCACTGCATCGCGAATAGTCCCCAGCGTCGGCTCGATCCGCTCCCTCTCATCGACATAGGGTGCAGACGGGCGCTGCTCGTACGGCGGCACGACCGCCACGGTCGTTCGGGCCGCGAGATCGTTGGCGCGCCTGAGTTCCGCAAGGATCTGCCGTAGCAGCGGCTTCGTGCCGAAGATCGCGAACGGCACGAGGATCCACAAGATCGTCAGCACCACCAGGAAGAAGAACGCAGCGAGCGCGACGAGCGCGCTGGCACCGCCAAGTAAAGAATCCATGTGGGTCATCCCTCCGTTAGTGCTGGCCGGTCCAGCTTAACCCGTTCAAACATTCCCACAATTATGTTACGGAATTCCGTTGACATGTGTCTACGGTATTCCGTAGTCTAGCCCTGTCGCCGAAGACGCCCCATCCCGGGGCCGGGCGCAGGAGACCTCCATGGCAACCGCCATCACCCGCATTACCGGTCGCGCCTCGGCCAGCACCCTCGATTCGGGTGACCTGGTCCGCATCACCGTCAACGACCAAGCCATCGCCTACCTCGTTGCCGACGAAGCCGAGCGCCTCGCCATCGAGCTGCAGCGCGCGGCACAGCAGCTACGCATGGCACGCGTCACTGCTGACAACTACACCCGGGCCCTGCTGGGCAAGGTCGCCGCATGAGCGCCTCGAAGAAAACCGCGCGCCTAAGCGATCAGATCCGCGATGCGTTCCCTCAGATTCAGCCGGTCAACATATTCCGGGTATCCACGCGTGCGAAGCATGTCGTGGAAAGCGGGCCGTCGCAGCGATTCAATGCTTCCGGGATCTTCTTGGCTAAGGGTCGAAAGCGCTGCGTCCATTTGTTCGAAGCTCAGCGCCGACGCTCTGGCTTGAAGAGCGAGCGCTTTCCGGCGGAAGGAATCGTGAGCCACCGCCTTGCCGCTATAGTCGAAAACAACGTCCAAGAACGCGCAGCTGGCTATCAACACGCCACCGATGCCGCTCAACCATGCTGGCTGCGCGAAGAGATTCGCGAACGCGCTCGCACCTCCACACAACGCGATGAACGCCAAGGTCGCCCTGACTCTTCGGTAGAGACGGGCATGCCTCTCATGGAGGCGAATCTCGTAGGCGAGATCATTACTCACCTCTACCTTGCTGCGCTCTTGGCGGTCATCGGTCATGACGTCATCTCCTCGGATTTGATGGTTGTGGTGCTGGTTGCGCCGGCCGTGCCGGCTGCGAGGGGCTCCTGCTCGGCGGCGTGCCCTTGGGGTCTGGAATCCAGGGGGTCTGCACGGGCGCGGGACGGTTCATTGGCGGTCTCCTTGGTTGGTGTGGTGCGGGGTTGGCACTTCAATCCTACCGCCAAGGAGGCTGCCACCTACAGTGCTCAGCCCAGACTCCCCAGCCGGGCCGAGAGGTTGGCCGCATGAGCGCCCAAGTCTTCGACTTCCGACAGTTCCAGACCGTTCGGGACAACGTTCGTCAGGCCGGTCTGAACCCTGCTCCGTTGTTCGCTCAACTCCGTTCGGCACAGCGCGCGGGGAACCGCGGCAATGCCGTCGTCGCCGCCGCCCAGAAGCTGAGCCGCCAGTCCCGTGACGACCTGTCACCGGGTGCCGCATGAGCCTCCGCCCCTCCATGGGCCTCGGTGCCCGCCCATTTGCCTCCTCCATGAAGCTTCCGCCAATGCAGCTTCAGCGCCGGCGGACCGTAAAGCACGACTGGGCCGGATACGGAACGCTGCGCGCCGTCATGGAGTTCGCGAAGTGGGCGCACGAGCAGGAACGTTTCCCCACCATCGAAGCTGTCCAGACGCGCTTCAACGTCTGCCGCGCAACCGCGTTCCGGTGGACTCGCGCCTTGGCCGAGACCTACGGCATTCCTCCCGAGACGCGGCACCAGGTAGGTGGCGAATGACCGAGCACGACTTCATTGCCGCCATGCAGACCGGCCTGCCGCCCCTGCCCTGCCCGGCTCCCCTGGCACCTGCACTGCTGCTCAAGGGAAACGCCGATATCGCCATCCACCACCCGGACGCCATCGGCGTAGGAGATCCCGTTGAACACGATTGATATCAGCGTCCCAACCGAGCAAGGCCCGTGGGACATCCAGGCGCTCAAGGTAAGCGACAACTTCTGCATCCACGGAATGATCGGCGGAGAGCATGAGGTGGTCGTCACGCACGTGCGAACCGGGCGCATTGCCATGACCGGTAACACTGTGGCGGCCGCAGCTGAGATGGCCTGGGCTCTTGAGCGGCTGCCTATCGATTGGTCGTTCGATGACTGGACGGTCAGCTCACAGCTGCATGCCTCCCATGGCGGCCTTCTGAGGCAAATCTCCAAGGCCGGAGCCGCGTCCGATCTTGACGCTCTGCGGTTGATTGGCAGCGAGGGGGTTCGTCAGTGAACCACCTCACCGTGCCCGCCTACTGCGCTTTTGTCGCCTGCTTCTGCCTGGCGCTGCTGGTGCGCGCCATCCAGACCGGCGCCCACACCTTTACCGCCGTCTTCCTCATCGCCGTCCTGCACTTCGCATGGCGCGCCGTGGTCGAGACCCGAAAGAACTGGCCGGCCTTCAAGGCAGAGATGCGCCGCCGCAGCGATGCGCGCCGCCGTGCCGCGCAGCAGAAGCGCTACCCCTACACCGATACGCACTGAATCCGCCCGCTCGGCATCGCCGAGCCCCGCGCCGGCCGGGTTCCACGCGCCGGCAACCCCTTTCAGGAGCCGCCATGTTCTTCCGCAACCTCGTCATGTTCCGCTTCCCCATCGGCCTCGACTTCTCGCAGGTCGCCGAGCAACTGCCGCGCGCCACCCTGAAGCCGGTCGGCCCGCTCGAGATGTCCTCCCGTGGCTTTATCTCGCCGTTCGGGCGCGAGGAAACCGAGCAGCTGCACCACGCCATCGGCGACTGGCTGTGGCTGACGGTCGGCGCCCAGGACAAGATCCTGCCGGCCTCAGCCGTCGCGGACGCCCTGGAGCAGAAGCTGGCCGAGATCGAGCGCAACGAAGGTCGCCGCCCCGGTGGCCGTGAGCGCAAGCGCATGAAGGACGACCTGCTGCACGAACTGCTGCCGAAAGCGTTCGTCAAATCCTCTCGCTGCGATGTCTTCCTCGACCTGGCACGCGGCGTCGCCTTCGTGGACACCAGCAGCCGCAAGCAGGGCGAGTACCTGATGTCGGACATCCGTGGCCTGCTCGGCAGCTTCCCGGCCATGCCGCTGAATGCCGAGGTCGCGCCGCGATCGGTGCTGACCGGCTGGATTGCGGGTGAAGCGCTGCCGGCCGGGCTGTCGCTGGGCGAGCAGTGCCAGCTCGAGGACCCCCTCGCCGGAGGCGCCATTGCAAAGCTCGACCGGCAGGAATTGGTCAGCGACGAGATCAATAAGCACCTCGATGCAGGCAAGCAGGTGACCCGCCTCGGCTTGGTGGTCGAGGACAACATCTCGCTGGTGCTGGGCGACGACCTGGTCGTGCGCAAGCTGCGCTTTCTCGATGGTGCCTTGGACAAGCTGGAAGAAAGCGACGACGACGGCCGGCGTGCGGAGTTGGATGCCCGCTTTGCCCTGCAGATCGGAGAGCTGGGCCTGCTGTTTGACCGCCTCTCCGATGCCTTCCGAATCAGCAGCGCGGACTGAGGCCCGACGATGAACGCACAGATCGACACCATCGACCCGTGGCGCGGCCTCTACTTGGCTGAGCGGCTTTCCCCGCGTTGCGACTATGGGCAGCTGATCCACCCGGATCTGCCGACTTGGCCAGATGATAGGGAAGAACCGCTGGACAAGCTGGTGCTCGCGCAGGGCTTTGACTTTGTGACCGTCGCCGGAGATTTCACCGATGAGGCGCTGGAAGACGGAGATGAGCTGTATTGGAAGGAGATGCGCGCCTGGAATCCGGAAGCTCCGGAGGGCGACTGGCGACTGGCATGGATGGGCGACACCGAGGACGGACCGTACGCCTGGTTTGTGCGGCCGATGGCGTTGCGCCCGGAGGTCGTGGACTTTCAAGCAGGCGTAGCGGATTGGGCGCGGAAGTGCTTCGAGCGCCCGCTCTATCACAACATGACCGAGCGCGGCGACCGCCTGCTCGAGGAGGTTCTGGAGCTGCTGCAGTCGAAGGGCTATGACAGCGCGCGCGTGCGCACGCTGGTGGACTACGTCTATGGCCGGCCGATAGGTGAACCCGCTCAGGAAGTCGGCGGCGTCATGGTCACGCTGGCCGCCTACTGCAGCGTGGCCGGCCTGAGCATGATGGCCGATGGCCAGGCCGAACTGGACCGCATCAACCAGCCTGACGTGATGGCACGGATCAGGGCGAAGCAGGAAGCCAAGAATGCGCTGCACTTCGACACGCCGTTGCCCGCCGGAGCCGGCGCTGCTGCTGAGGAGTGGCCGCTTGAGGGCGACCTGGTTCGCTACGGTGATGGTTCAAGCGCGCTCGCCATCCGGCTTGGCCCGCACGCTGGCGGCTGGCATGGATATCAGTGCTGCGGTGGCTACATCTTCTTCACCAAGGCGTACAAACCCACCCGCGCCGACATGGCCACGTGGCTGGATTGCGCGAAGTACCGCGACGAGCGCACGAAGATCGCTGACAACCGCGTTGCTCACGAGATATACCTGATCGACAACAAGGCGGTGGGCAATGGCTGAGGTCGTCACATCGCCCGCTCTGCCTGCCGACCAGCTGGAGATTCTCCGGCATGCACTCGGCGTCGGGCACGGCGGATGGGAGCCGAGTCACCGCAACCACTTTGCGACGGGCCACGGCAGTGGCGATCACAACCTCTGCATGGCACTGGTTGATCGCGGCCTGATGGTACGGCATCAGGGCAACGCCCTCTCTGGTGGCGATGACGTGTTCTGCGCCACACGGGCCGGCCGCAGGGCCGCCGTGGCATTGCCGCCCAAGACGACACCTGGGCAGCGCCGATATGCCGCTTATCTTCGGGAAGACAGCGACACCTCCTTCGGTGATTGGCTGCGCCGTGAATCCCGCCTGCGCTCTCTGGACCTGCCGCGTCATGGCTAATCCATTGCGGAACGTCATGAGCGCCACCCCGTCAGGCAGGCAGTACAGCTGCCTCCTGTCCTGCGGGCACACCGTCACCTGCCCCGCCGTCCCCGTCCGTGGCTCCCGCTTTTCTCAGCGCGCGCCGCTCACCGCTACCTGCAACCAGTGCCCGAAGGAATCTACCCATGGCTGATGGCTCTCGCTCGTTCAACTTCCCGCTGCCGCAGCGTTCGCGCCTGCGCCCCGGTGAGATTGTGGTCGATCTGTTCGCCGGCGGCGGCGGCGCCAGCGAGGCGCTGAAGCAGGCGTTGGGCCAAGACCCCGCGCTCGCCTACAACCACGACGAACTGGCGATCGGCATGCACGCGGCGAACCACCCGCTCACTAGCCACCACCGCGAGGACATCTGGCACGCCGATCCGCGCGTGGACGTGGCCGGCCGTGCAGTGGGCTGGTTCCATGCCTCCCCTGACTGCACGCATTTCAGCCAGGCCAAGGGCGGCCAGCCGCGCAGCCGAAAGACGCGCGCCCTGTCGTGGGTGGTATTGAAGTGGATCGGCATGCTGTTGCGCGCCGACCTAGTCAACGCTACCAACACCGCCCCGCGCATCTTCTCGATGGAGAACGTGTGGCAGATCCTGACCTGGGGCCCGCTGATCGCCAAGCGCTGCAAGGCGACGGGTCGCGTGCTGAAGATGGACGGCACCGTTGCAGCGCGCGGCGAGCGCGTGCCGGTCGAGCATCAGCAGCTGGTCCCCGATAAGAGCCGCACCGGCCGCACGTGGCGGCAGTTCGTCGCCGCGTTGCGGGCGCTGGGGTACGTGGTCGAATGGCGAAAGCTGGTGGCCAGTGACTTCGGTGCTGGCACAAGCCGGGAGCGGCTGTTCCTTCTGGGGCGTCGCGACGGTGAGACGATCGTGTGGCCTGCGGCAAGCCACGGCACCGCGCCGGGCCAGAAGCCGCGCGTATCCGCTGCCGACTGCCTGGACTTCAGCATCCCCTGCCCGTCCATCTTCGGGCGCAAGCGGCCGCTGGCCGACGCCACGATGCGCCGCATCGCCAAGGGCACCATGCGCCACGTCATCCAGTCGGCGGACCCGTTCATTGTGCCGGTGACGCACCAGGGTGCCGACCGGGTCCATGGCGTGCACGAGCCGCTGCGCACCATCACCGCTGCCAACCGCGGCGAGCTGATGCTGGCCATGCCGGAACTGGCGCCCTTTATTACCGAACATGCAAACGCCAGCACCCAGCGCACCATGGATGCGGGCGACCCGCTGCGCACGATGTGCGCCGGGGTGAAAGGCGGCCACTTCTCGGTGGTCACGCCAGTTCTTGCCGGGGTCGGTGGCCGGGCGGGCCAGTCGGAACCACGCACTGGCGCCGACCCGCTGTACACCATGACGGCAAAAGCGGATACGGCGCTGGTCGCGCCCGTGCTGGTGCAGACCGGCTACGGCGAGCGCGAGGGCCAGGCTCCGCGCGCACTGGACCTGCAGCAGCCGTTGGGCACCGTGGTGGCCGGGGGCATCAAGCACGCGGTCGCAGCGCCGCACCTTGTGAAGTTCCGGGGCGAAAGCATCGGTACTTCGGTTACCGATCCGGTGCCCACGATCACCTCGGGTGCTGGGGCGGCGCGGCCTGCAGGCGCCGCGCACGCGCTGGGCATTGCCGCCGCCAGCCTGGTCACGCTGCGCAGGAACATGGTCGGCGCAGACGCGCGCGCCCCGCTTTCCACAGTCGCCGCGCAGGCCGAGCACCACTGCGTGGCTACCGCCTTCCTCGAGCAGGCCAACGGTGGCTTCTACGACGGCGGCGGGCGCGATGCGCGCATGCCGGTCAGCACTATCACCGCCACCGGCAGCCAGCAGCAGCTGGTAACCGCAGACCTGGCCCAGCTGTCGCCGGAGCATCAGGAGGGCGCGCTGCGCGTTGCCGCGTTCCTGGTGAAGTACTACGGCAGCGGTATCGCGGTGGATCCGCGTGACCCGCTGGATACGGTCACTACCAAGGACCGACTGGCGCTGGTCACCGTCGTCATCAAGGGCACGCCCTACGTCATCGTGGATATCGGCCTGCGCATGCTCAAGCCACACGAGCTGTACCGCGCGCAGGGGTTCCCGCCGGGCTACATCATCGACCGCACGGCAAACGGCACACCGCTCACCACCAGCGCCGCCGTGCGCATGGTCGGCAACAGCGTCAGCCCGCCGCCGCTGCGCGCGCTTGCCGAGGCAAATCTGGACCCTGTCGCAGCGCCGATGGCGGCGGCAGCATGAATCGGCTTAGTGAAGCCTCATTCCGGCAAGTTGTCGAGCGGCCTGCTCGCCGAGGCCGGCTGCGACCTTTTCCGCGTCATCCGATGTTGCATGGTCGACGCGAGTTTCGATGGTCCTCACGTGCCTGCCATCGGAGTCGATCAGATGTACGACACCCCGCCAACGGCGCTCCAGCGCTGTCGACGAGATCACCAAACTGTATCCCTGGACCTCAATTCGCCGGGGCATGTGCTGCTCCTTCCGACCAGACGACAGCATTTTCGCTGTTCCTTTCTGCCGAGTCACCTACGAAGGGGCTCCATCTCCTTCAGAATTTCGGCCAAGCCGCTGTTGCTAGCCAGCGCGCGCGCATGCCGTGTCTCGCCGGGCTCGCCTGCCTCGAGCCACGCCGACGCGCGAGCCCGCAGGGTCACGTTCGCCGCTTCGAGCACCACGTGGTGGCGAGCGTTCCGCTGCAGCTCCGCCAGCTTCGGGCCGAACACGCCCAGGAGCGTTGCGGCCGGGTCCTTCAGCAGCTGCTCGGCGTCGCCCTCTATATGCGCGCCGTGGTGCACCTGCTTGGCCAGCGCATCCAGCAGGTCCGCGAGCTGCCGATCGATGCCAGGTGCAGGCGTGCGCAAGAGCCTGCGCCGGTGGGGCGACACATAGCGCTTGCCCAGCAGCAGCTCCTGCACCTCCGCGCTCATGCGCAGTTCGCCAGCCAAACCCTTGGCGGCGCCGTGCAGTTCCGCATGCGTCGAATTAGCGAACAGGTTCATCCGTCCCATCGTATTTGCTTCCGCTCCTTCCCTTCCAGTCGAGGTGTCCAATGACCCAATGCCAGATCGACCACCCCGAGGGCCTGGCGCCCTGCGCCGCTGGTCACAGCGCGCGGCACATCCATGACGGCCGCAGCACCAGCGCAGGCGGTGGCCACTTCGTTGAGTGCCGGTGCACGAAGACTCCCAAGCACGCAGACCCGGACGCGGCGCTGGCCAACTGGCGCCGGCTGAATCGTCCCGCGCGCGTCGCGCGCAAGGCTCCTGAGCCGGCCAGCAACGTTGTACAGATCCCCCTGCGCCTGGCGGCTGCGGCCGCCGGATCCGCGGCATAACATCGAGGAAGACATGAGCGAAACCACCACCACTGCCGCGCCGCCGCGCCTGCTCCGCCTGAAGGAAGTGCAGGAGCGTGTCGGCATGTCGAAGACGACGATCTACGACCGGATCAAAGCGCACACCTTCCCTGCCCCAGTCCATCTCGGGACCATGGCGGCATGGGTCGAATCTGAGGTCGATGCTTGGATCCACGACCGGATCAGCGAGCGGGATAGCAAGGCAGCGTGACACGGGGGCATGCTTGGGGGCATCTGCGCCCCCTGCACCGATGATCAACCTGTTACGTCAATAACTTACCGAAGGAAATGGGTAGAGCCCACCTCCACCATTGATTGGACCGAGAAGGTCCGCGAGAGCCCGGAAACCCCCGCAATTCAAGGGTTTCCGGGCTTTTTCGTTTATTGCTTCACTCGTCTTCCTGCAGCGAACCACGATGGATGCGCGACAGCCTCCAGCCCGCATGGGAGCGGAAATACCCGGTGTCGCCGGTCAGGGCATAACGGAATGCCGCCCAGGCCGACACCAAGGGAGACGCGCGCCATAGGCGGGCTTTTTCATACGCATAACGGACAGCACGCATCAGGCAATCGATCTCCTGACGGCATCACGCCGCACGCGTAGCTTCTTCCATACCAGGGTGGCCGCCTGCAGCACGACCAGCGTCGAGGCAAAGGCGGCGGCGATGCCGAGCAGCGCAATCATGAGCTCCATGAGTGAGTCCTGTGTGTGGGGGGTTCACGCCTACGCAGGCTTTCACCTCCGTGCAGAGTCCCCCTGCCGACCCTTCGCGCACCGTCAATTTGTCGACGCGACGGTTAAACCCGCGTGATTCTGACGCATTTGACACACCGGGAAGTTCAGGGTGGGAGGCCGGTCACAGAACAGCCTGAACGCGCATCCTGAAGCGTTAATATTAACCGTTCATCGGAGTACTGACAGCGGACCGGCCTCATGCAAATCTATGCGCCCCCCACGCCAGACCCGTGACGCTGGCGACTCGATCCTGAAGGACGCTGCATGAGAGACCTGCGACCGATACTGCTCGTAGAAGACAGCCTGCAGGACGCAGAGCTGACCATCGCCGCATTGGCACGCTGCCAGTTGCTCAATCCCGTCATCCACGTGCGCGATGGCGAAGAAGCGCTGGATTACCTGCGCAGCACCGGACGCTACGCCGGGCAACATCACGGCGGGCCGGTGGTGGTGCTGCTGGACCTGAAGCTGCCGAAGTTGAATGGCCTTGAAGTGCTTGCCGAGATCCGTGGCGATGAGGCGCTACGACCTACCCCGGTGGTGATGCTGACCGCCTCCCGCCAGGACCGCGATCTGGTGAGAAGCTACGAGGTGGGCGTGAATGCATTCGTGGTCAAGCCGCTCGCCTTCGATGAATTCGTATCCGCGGTGCAGGAGCTCGGCATGTTCTGGGGAATGACCAACCAGCCGCCGCCCCCGTTCGTGCCTGCCGCCTGAGGCGGGCCGCCCGCGCAGTCAGGTCCGCACCCGTCGCAGCGCCGGAGCCGAGCCACCGCTATTCTCGCTGTCCGATCCCCACAGCGATGTCCGATGTTCCACCATCTTTCTCTGGGCGTAGGCGACCTCACCCGCGCCGGCCGCTTCTACGACGCCGCCCTCGGCGCACTGGGTTATCGCCGCGTCTTCGATGGCGAGCACTCCATCGGCTATGGCCTGGTCGACAACCAGGACCTGTTGCTGCTCAACCTCACTGACGATGCCGCCCTGCCGCGTGACGGCTCCCACATCGCGTTTGCCGCGAGATCGCAGGAGGCAGTTGATGCCTTCCATCGTGCCGGTGTTACCACTGGCGGCCAGGACAATGGCGCGCCCGGGCCCCGCCCCGATCACGGCCCCCACTACTACGCGGCCTTCCTCATCGATCCCGACGGGCACCACGTGGAAGCGGTGCTCGACAGGCCCGGCATCGGCTGATCCCCGCCCAATCAGAAAGCCGCATCGTCACCGATGCGGCTTTTTCATTGCACGCCCGCCAAAAGACTGGTCAGGTCACTTTCTTGGCGATCGTCATGCCGAGCAGGAACAGCACCACGGCGATGATGATGCCCGCCCAGAACAGGAACTTGGCGATGCCGACAGACGCACCGGCGATGCCGCCGAAGCCGAGAGCACCGGCGATGAGGCCGATGATGGCGAAGATGATGGCCCACTTGATCATGACAGTCCTTTCCGACAGGGAATTACGTGTTGGCCCAAGCGTAGCGGTAGACATGTCGTGCGCTGGTGATCCCGTCGATTGCGTCGGGTGAAGAGGCTCGACAGGCATTGCCGACGACGTTGCACGGAAACCCCTACCGCCGCCCCGCACAGTGTCGCGTTCGGAACAAACCGGTCACGGCCATCAGAATTTTCCAAACAAAATGCCGAGCGCGTTGCGACACTTTATGAAATCAAAAACACAGCCGTGACGCCCCGGGCATTATGCATATACCTTGACGATTAACACTGTGACCGACCGCACACCCGCTGCGCGACTCCACAACTAAGGTCGCACTTCCTACATTCACGCGGTCACAGTTTGAATGAATGCCTCCGACATTGCGCAGCATGCGGCCCACGCCCTTCCGGCGCTGGAAAATAATTCGACACCGGCTGCAGGAAAATCAAACAGGGTAGAAAGCGTCCTCGCCGTTCGCCATTGGAACGACAGCCTTTTCAGTTTTACCACGACCCGCTCACCATCGTTCCGGTTTGAAACCGGCCAGTTCGTGATGGTGGGGCTGCAACGCCAAGGGCGCCCGCTGATGCGCGCCTACAGCCTGGCCAGTCCCAGCCATGAAGAGCATCTGGAGTTCTTCAGCATCAAGGTGCCCGGCGGCCCGCTCACCACTGAACTCCAGCATCTGCAGCCGGGAGATGGAGTGCTGGTGGGTAACAAACCGACCGGCACGTTGATTATTTCCGACCTGCGGCCAGGCCGGGTGCTTTACCTGCTCTGCACCGGCACCGGGCTGGCCCCATTCCTTGGCCTGGCAGGCGACCCGGAAACCTACGCCGCATTCGAAAAAGTGGTGCTGGTGCACGGCGTGCGCAGGGCGGCCGACCTCGCCTATCGCGAATATCTGCAGGAAGAGTTGCCGCGCCACGATTATCTCGGCGAGGCGGTCCGTTCGAAACTGGTGTATTACCCGACTGTCACCCGCGAGCCCTTCCTGCACCAGGGTCGCATTACCGACCTGATCGCCAACAACCGGCTCTGCGATGACATTGGCCTACCTGCGCTTTCGCCGGGCAGCGACAGGGTAATGATCTGCGGCGGGCCGGCAATGCTGGCAGAAACACGCGCCCTGCTCGATGCCCGTGGCTTCGCCGTTTCGCCAGGACGCGGTCACCCCGGCGACTACGTCGTGGAACGCGCCTTTGCAGATGCCTGATACCCGATTGCCGCCATCACGCGGCGACACCCCATGCCCCTTGCTGCAGGAGACCAGCACCATGGATATGCCCGTTACCCCGCGCCCGCGCCGCGTCGCCATCACCGGATACGGCGCCATCAGTTCGATGGGCGCCAACGCCGATGCGATATGGCAAGCGATCATGGCCTACCGCGTGGGCTACAAGCGATACACCCACGATGATCCAGCCATCACTGCGCGCTATTTCGGCTTCATCGATGACTTCGGACGCGAGCAGATGCGGCCGTTCCCGAAGAAGACCTCAAAGATGCTGCCGCTGTTCGCCAAGTACTGCCTGGTCGCGGCCGAGGAGGCCATCGGCATGGCATTCGGCGACACCGGGCTCGACGACATCTGCACGCCATTCGACCGTGGCGTGATGCTCGGCACCGGCTGGGGAGGCCTGGATACCGCCAACGCAAACAACAATGACTACCGCCAGACCGGCGTGGCGACCTCGTTCGCTACGGTCATGTCGATGTGCAACGCGGCAACTGCTGGTGTCACCATGAACTGGAACTTCCGCGGCGTGCAGAACAGTCCGGTGGCCGCGTGCGCAACGGGCACCATCGCCATCGGCGAAGCCTACGAGGCCATCCGTAGCGGGCGCGCCAAGGTCATGCTGGCCGGCGGCAGCGAGTCGTTGAAAGAACAGTTCAACGTCTGGTCGGTCGATGTGATCCAGGCCCTGAGCAAGGAGCAGGACGACATCCGCCGCGCCTGCTGTCCTTTCAGCCAGGACCGCAGTGGCTTCGTGCTTTCCGAAGGCGCAGCCGTGCTGTGCCTGGAGGACTACGAACTGGCACGGCAGCGTGGCGCCCGCATCCTCGGCGAGATCACCGGCTACGCGAACTTCTCCGACGCCTACGACATGACCGCACCGGCCGAGGACATGCAGGCGCGTGTGCAGGTGATCCGCCAGCTGTGCGCGCAGGCCGGCGTGGCACCCGAAGACATCGGCTACGTGAACCTGCATGGCACCTCCACGCCGCTCAATGATGTCAACGAAACCAACGCGCTGAAGGAAGCACTGGGCCAGGCCGCGCATGCGATCCCGATGTCCAGCACCAAGTCCTATACCGGCCACCTGATCGGTGCAGCCGGCGCGCTGGAGGCGGTGCTGTGCCTGAAGGCCATCGAGCATCGCACCATCCCCGCGACGATCCACCTGGACCGCCCCGACCCCGAGTGCGATCTGAACTACGTGGCCAACCAGCACCTGCAGGGCCAGGACATCCACAACGCCTTGAACCTGAGCTTCGGCTTCGGCGGCGCCAACGCGGGCGTGATGATCGCCCGGGCGGAGTAAGCATGGACCTTCGTTTCGACAGCCAGGACATCGAGGCCTGGGCGCGGCTCTCAGGCGACCGCAACCCCATCCATTTCGACCGTGAAGCCGCCCTGCGCATGAATGCCGCCGATGTGGTGGTCCACGGCATGCTGGCGATGCTGCCGATCAAGCAAGCGCTGGGTCGCGCGGCGGCTGCGGATCCGGGGCAGGCCGCCGCCCCCTGGATCCATTTCAAGACGCTGTTGAAAGCGCCTGTCCTGCGTGACCGCGACGTCAGCCTGGCGCTGGTCCATCGCGTGGACCGGACCGGATTCAAACTGCGTCCCTGCACGGGTGCTGCGGAGCATTTCATCGGTGGTGCACGCCGTATCCAGCCGCCTGCCTGGGAGTCCGACGCGCGCCGCATCACCCTTCCGGTGGGCGAAACCGAAGCCTGGCTGCGCCACTTCGAAGACGGCCTCGGCAAGCAACTGGATCAATGGGTCGCGCTGGATGCGCTGGTATTCGGTGACTTCATCCGGTACCGCCTGTGCACCGCATTCGATCGGCTTGGACCGGCCTTGCGGCTGGACGAACAGTTCGAGCACATCCAGGACCTGAGCTCGCACCTGCTGGTGCAGACCACGCACCAGACCGTATTTGCCGGCGAACTCTGCTGCGCCGGTGCGCTTCCCCCCGTCGTCGATTACCAGATCGACAACATCGACCTGGTCGAAAGTGACGATGAAGCAGTGGGCACGCTGGATCTCGGCGTACACCTGCAGCAGCGCCACGTCATGACCATCACCTTGGGCCTGATGATCCGGAAACTGGCCCACCCACAGGAGAACGATACCCATGAACACCACTGAATCCGTATTCAACGTCATCCGCGAGCTGATCCTGGAACTGAAGGATGACGAGATCGAGAACATCACCTTGGAAAGCACCATCGAAGGCCTGGACCTGGACAGCCTGGACTTCGTGGAAATGCAGGTGGTGGTGAGAAAGAAGCTGGGCGTGGCGATGGATCCCAAGGCATTCGCCAGCCGCAACATCGGCACGCTCCAGGCGCTTTGCGACTACATCGTGGAGCTTACCCAGGCAGCGCAGGCACCGGCTTGACCGGGTGTTGTTTCCCGCCTGACCAAAGCGCCTCAAAGGAACCACCATGCAGACAGAAACCACGCTCACCATCGCCCCGTCCCGGATCGGGAAAGTGCTCCGCCTCAGCGAAGCCTCGCACCTGGATACGATGGACCACGCCACGGTACTGCCGTGGAATGAGCCGATCGACAAGGGCATCGCGCCGAAGAACCTGGACCACTTGTGGATCGCCGGCACGCCGTTCGCCGGGGCATTGACCGAGGCCAACCGGCTCGAACTGGCCTGGCTGGAAACAGCGCGCGACATCTCCATGTTCATCTGGCTGGAACAGACCCTGCCACCGTTGTACATGGGCTACATCACCCGCCACCACGCACGCATAGCGCCTGAGCTGCAGGAATACCTGATGGTGTTCTCCAAGGAGGAAATCGTCCATACGCTGACCTTCAAGCGCTTCATGGCCAAGGCCGGCCTGCCGCTGTTCCAGCCGCCGCAGGGACTGTATTCGCTGCTCACCGACACGCTGCCGGCCATGGCGCCACCGGTGGGCGTGCTGTTCACCCTGCTGCTGGAATGGGTGGCGGAAATGGGCGCGATGCATACGACCCAGAGTCCGGACGTGGAGCCGATGACCCGCACCCTGTTCCGCGCACACCATCACGACGAAGCACGGCATATCGCCTTCGGTCGCTGGATCGCCGAATCCTACTTCGAGACCGCCAGCGCGGAGGAAGTCGACCAGGTGCGTGCGATGTCCCGGCAGATCTTCCCGCGGCTGGTCGACATGTACACCTACAATCCGGAGATCGCGCTGCACACCTCGTTCGAATTCCCGGTCCAGCCGGACGATCCCGAGGCGATCGAAACGGTGTGGCGCTCCGAGCACAACGCCCGCCTGAACCTCGAACGTTTCTCCGCGCTGTATGCGTGGATGGACAAACTGGGCCTGCGTTGATGACACAGCAACGCTGGGACGCCATCTTCGTGGGCACCGGAATCACCAGCCTGGCCTGTGCGGCCTTGCTGGTGAAGCAGGATCCCTCCGCGCGGCTGCTGCTGATCGACAAGCACATCGTCGCCGGCGGCTATGCGTCCACGTTCTCACGCCCGCGCCTGGAGGCCACGTTCGACTGCAGCCTGCACAAGCTCAGCGGCATGGACGAGGAAGGCAACCTGCTGCGGATCCTGCGAAGCCTGGGCCTGGAGGCAGAGCTTGGGCTGGTGCGACCGGCTGACTATTTCTGCGCCCGCCGTGCCGGGCAGAGCCTGGTACTACCCAATGATGCGGCCGGCGTACAAGCCTTGCTGACCGCACGCTTCCCTCGCCAGGAGGCGGGCATCGCTGCCTTCTTCGAGCATGTGCTGACACATGGCCGCAATGGCTATTATCAGTTCCAGATGCAGGACGGCAGCTTCGAACCGGACATGGCGCAGCTGCGACATGCCCACCGTCACCTGAAATCCAGAACCGTGTACGAAGGCCTGGCCGAGCTGGTGGACGATCCCTTCCTGGTCGAACTGCTGGCCGCCCCGGGAATCTACGTGGGCGGCTACCCAGAAGATCTCGGCTACCTGTACTACCTGCATGTGGTGTATGCCACCTTGTGTCGGGGCAACGCCTACGTCACCGGCTCCTCGCAGCACCTGTCCAACCTGCTGGCGCAGCAGGTGATCGATGCCGGTGGTCAACTGCTGCTCGGCACGGCAGTCGAGCAGGTGCTCACCGATGGGAGCGGACAGGTGACCGGGGTGCGCACCCGGCGTGGCGTGTTTCATGCCGACCGGGTCTACATCAACGCATCCCCCCACTACGCTGCGGGCAACCTGTTCGGCGAGGAGGTGGCGCTGGGGGACACGGTCTGCAGGCTGGCCGCGCTCAAGCCTGCGCGTTCGACCACCACGGTCTACCTGGTCACCGACGTGGACCCGTCCACGCTGGGACTTCCCCACACCGAATCGATGCTGTTCGCCGACGACCCGTCTGCGGCATTCAGCGCGCGCAGGACCGCGACCCAGGGGGATGCCGGCGAGGCTGCCAGCGAACATGCGTATTGGCAGTGCTCGCCCATGGAGGTCACCAATTACCGGGCGCTGGATGCGCGGGGCGGCAACGTGCTGTGCCTGAACGTGCTTGACTCGGCCGCGCACTGGCCGCCACGGCGCACGCCCGCCTATCGGGAGAAGAAGGCCCGCGCTGCGGCGGTGCTGGTTGAACGGTTGATGCAACAGGCGCCCGCGCTGTGCGGGCACGTGCTCCACACCGAAGTGGCGACGCCGCATACCTATGCCCGGTTCACCAACAACACCGAGGGTTCGGGCTACGGGGCGATGGTCGGCACCAGCCTGAAGGGCCACACGTTCCACCACGGGTTCCCCGTACGCGGCGTCCATTTCCTCAGCGCGTGGGTTGCCGGGCCGAGCTACGAAGCGGCATTCGGCTATGCCGAAATGACCGCCAGGCAGTGGACCAGGCCGGCCGCCCGCGCATGACCGCCGCAGCATCCAGCAACGCGCAACGCACTTCACAACGAGTCGAACGGGAGACCGACATGCAGACACTCACTTCATCCACCTGCGCCTGGGTGCTGGTTACCGGCGGCAGCCGCGGCATCGGCAAGGGCCTGGTGAGAGCGCTCGCCACCGAAGGCTATACCGTGGCCTTCACCTACCAGTCCTCGGCCGAAGCGGCCGGACTGCTTGAACAGGAGGTCGCCGCTGCGGGCGGGCACGCGCACGGCATCCAGTGCGATGGCCGCGACGCTGCCGCGGTGGAGCAGGCCTGCGAACGGCTCATCGAACGCTTCGGCGAGCCGTATGGCCTGATCAACAACATGGGCATCACCGGCGACCAGTTGATGTTCAACCTGGACGTCGAACGCTACCGCGACGTGGTGGCCACCAACCTGGATTCGGCGATCTATTTCAGCCGGTTCATGTCGTCGGCGATGGTGTCGGCGCGCCGGGGCCGGATCATCCAGATGTCCTCGGTGACCGGCCTGAGAGGCAACAAGGGCCAGGTCGGCTATGCCGCCACCAAGGCGGCGATGATCGGCATCACGCGGACCCTTGCAGTGGAACTGGCGCGCTTCAGGATCACCGTCAACGCCATCGCCCCGGGCTTCATTGCCACGGAGATGGTCGAGCAGATCGATCCTGCCATCCGCAGGTCGATCACCGCCGACATCCCGCTCAAACGCCTGGGTGAGGTCACCGAAGTCGCTGCATTGGCCAACTTCCTGCTGTCGTCCAGCGCCGGCTACCTGACCGGCCAGACCTTCGTGATCGACGGTGGCCTGACCGCTTGAGCTTCATCATCCCCTAAACTGCAGGAGGTTTTCCATGACCTATGTCGTTACCGAGAACTGCATCCAGTGCCGGCACACCCTTTGCGTGGACATCTGTCCGACCGACGCCTTCCACATGGGCCCCAACTTCATCGCCATCAACCCGCAGGAATGCGTGGACTGTGGCCTCTGCGTCCCGGAATGCCCGGAAGATGCCATCCTCGCCGACAACGCGCTGGATGCAGGCAACCGGCACTTCCTGGCCCTGAATGCCCGGCTGGCGCAGCGCTGGCCGGTGTTGCTGGAGCGCATGCAACCGCTGCCGGACCACGCGCTGTGGAGCGGACGCAGTGACCGCCTGGCGCTGCTTGAAGACACCGAGGCCCGTGCATGAGGCAGGCCCGGTGATGTCCTCTTCCGGCGCGCCGCTGCTGCTCACCGCCGCAGCACTGACCGCACTGGCCGCGCTGCTGCACCTGGTGGTTATCCTGCAGGGGCCACGTGGCTACCAGTGGTGTGGTGCAGGCGACCGTATCGTCGCGGCAGCCCGCGACGGCAGCCGCGTTCCGGCGGCGCTGACCAGCATGATCTGCGTCGTGCTGCTGGCGTGGGCGGCCTATGCGCTGTCCGGGGCCGGGCTGATCGGTCCCCTGCCCCTGTTGCGGCCGGTGCTGGTTGGCATTGCCAGCGTCTTCCTGCTGCGCGCGCTGCTGGGCCCTTTCGTACTGGTTGGCAACGGGCGCAGCGCGCGCTTCGTCTGGGTCAGCTCGGCCATCTGCCTGCTGTACGGGCTGCTGTACCTGGTCGGGCTGGTACAGCGATGGGACGCGCTGCCCGGTTGATCCGGCCAACCAGCCGGAACGGCACATCCCATCCCTTCCCTTCCATGCGACCCTTGCCACGAACGTGTTCGCCTGGAATGGAGGGATTCTCATGTTGCATCGTCTGCGGCGCCCTGCCGCTTTGCTTCTGCTTGCGCTTGCGCTGCCTGCTGCGGCGGCCACCCCGCCCGCACCGCTGAAGGTGATGTCCTTCAACGTACGCACGCCCGCCGATACCGCGCCGCAGAAGCGCTGGCCGGATCGCCGTGCGGCGCTGGTGGCCACCATCCGCACTGCGCACCCGGACGTGATGGGTACGCAGGAACTGGTCAAGGAGCAGGCCGATTATCTTGCCGCGCAGTTGCCGGACTACCAATGGTTCGGCGAAGGGCGGCGTGGCGGTGATGGTGATGAGCACATGGGCGTGTTCTACGACAGCAAGGCGCTGGCGCTGGAGCAGTCCGGCAACTTCTGGCTGTCCGATACGCCGGATGTGCCAGGCAGCATCAGCTGGGGCAACCTGTTCCCGCGCATGGTCACCTGGGGCTTGTTCCGTCGTGTGACGGACGGGCGGCGCTTCTACCTGTTCAACACCCACCTGCCCTACCGCGAAGAAGACGAGCCGCAGCGCGTCCGCGGTGCACAGGCGATCGTGGCGCACCTGAAGACGCTGTCGCCGGATATCCCGGTGGTGGTGACCGGGGACTTCAACAGCGAACCGGGTGGGCCGACCTACGCGGCCTTCACCACCGCGTTGCAGGATGCACGCACGCAGGTGGCTGCGCCGCATGGACCGAAGAAGACCTTCCATGATTTCACCGGCAAGCCGACCACCGAACTGGACTGGGTACTGGTGCGCGGCTTCAAGGCGCGCAGCTTCGCCACCCTTGACGGGCGGGTGGACGGCATCCTGCCGTCCGATCATTTCCCGTTGCTGGTGGAGCTGGAGTGGGATGCGCGGTAATACGACGGCGTGACGGCCAGCGGCCGTCACTACCGGGGGTGGCCTGGGCTGGGTAGCGCCGAGCCATGCTCGGCGAGCGCAGCGGCAAGAGCAGGAGCGTGACGACCAACGGTCGTCACCCACCTACCGCCAACGGTCGTCACCCACCTACGCCAGCGGCCGTCACTACCGATGCTGCGTCAGTTGGCCAGCGCGACGGTTGGCTGGGCGGCCTGGCCCCAGCCCCCGAGTGCCTTGTACACACCGACCACGCTGACGTTGACCTCCGCTTCGGCGGCGGCCAGTGCATCGTCGGCCGACAGCTGCGTGCGCTGCGCATCGAGCAGGGTCAGGAAGTCTTCGGACCCTTCGCGATAGCGGATCTGCGCCAGTGTTTCCGCACGCCGTGCGGCCTGCGCCTGCTCAGCGACGATCGCCAGCCGGGCCTGCTGCTTGGCGTAGCGGGTCAGCGCGTTCTCCGTGTCTTCCAGCGCCAGCAGCACGGCCTGTTCGTACTGCGCCGCCACGCCATCGGCTTCGGCCTTGCTGGCCTTCAGGCGCGCACGCACGGTGCCGAAATCAAACGCGGCCCAGCTCAACGACGGGGTCAGCGACCACGCTTTGTTGTTGCCGTTGACCAGCCCGCTGGCATCGCCGCCAAGGAAGCCGACGAAGCCGCTCAGCGACAACCGCGGGAACAGATCCGCGGTGGCAACGCCGACCCGTGCGGTGGCTGCGGCAAGCCGCCGTTCGGCCACGCGTACGTCCGCTCGCTGGCGCAGCAGTTCACGGGTGTCGCCCAGCGGCAATGCCTTGGCGAAGGCCGGTACGTCGCGCGGGGCAAGCAGGCCGTCCAACGCATCCGGACGCAGGCCCAGCAGCACCGCCAGGCGATGCCGCGACTGGGTCTGGGCCACTTCCAGCAGCGGGATGTCCGCCTCGATGGCCTTCAACCGGGCACGGCTGCTCTGCACGTCCAGCTCGCTGCCGGCGCCCAGGTCCCAGCGGGTTTCGGTCAGCTTCTGGGTGTCACGCAGGTTGCCCAGGGTCTGTTCGGCTACTGCGATGCGCTTCTGCGTGCCGCGCAGCTCGAAGTAGTTGCGGGCCACTTCGGCGGCGACCAGTACCTGGGCATCGGCGAGGTTGGCCCACTCCGCATCCAGGTCCGCGCGTGCGGCCTCGGCGGCACGACGCTGGCGACCGAACAGATCCAGCTCCCAACCGGCGTCGAAGCCGAGCTGGTAGGTCTCGCTGAACACCCGGTCACCACCGGCCAACGCATCAGGCTGCTTGCGGCGGTCGTACGAACCGCCCGCGGTGACGTGCGGGGCCTGGTCCAGGCGGCTTTCAACGAACACCGCACGCGCCTGCTGCACGCGCGATACCGAGACACGCAGGTCCAGGTTGTCGGCCAGCGCGCGGTGCACCAGTTCCTCCAGCACCGGATCATCGAACTGTGCCCACCAGGTCGCCACCGGCGACTCGGTGCTGTACACCGGCGCCGCCGATCCCTGCAGGGTCACCGGTGCTTCCACCGGCGCCTTGTAGTTGGGTCCGACGGTCACGCAGCCGGCCAGCAGCACGCTGGCCAGGGCAACCACCAGGGTTTTGATCACCACGGCAGCACCTCACCCAGGTAGGTGAAGCTGCCGTTCGGGCCATCGGCATCCAGCAGCGCCATCTGCACGCTGGACTGCGCACCCACGGACACTTCCACTTCGCCCTCGCCACCGTTCATGTCGGTCTTCACGTAGCCCGGATGCACGGTGTTGACCTTGTGCGCGGTGTCGCGCAGTTCGTAGGCCAGCTGTGCGGTCCACGCATTGACCGCGCTCTTGGACACGTTGTAGGCCGGCACCTTGAAGTCATAGATTGGCGAACCCGGCTGGCTGTGCAGGGTGACCGAACCGAGCAGGCTGGACACGTTGACGATGCGGGCAGCGGCCGACTCGCGCAGCAGCGGGAGGAACGCCTGGGTCACCGCCACCAGCGCGAACACGTTGGTGTCGAAGGTGCGCCGCCAGGCTTCCAGCGACTGCTGCGACGGCGCCTTGCTGATGTCATCAAGCAGGATGCCGGCGTTGTTGACCAGGATGTCCAGGTGGCCATGGCGCGTGCGGACCTGCTCGACGGCAGCGGCGATGCTGGCTTCGTCGGTGACGTCCAGCTCGATGGCTTCCACCGGCAGCCCTTCGGCCTGCAGCTTCAGTGCGACTTCCACGGCGGTGTCGCGCTTGCGACCGGCCAGCAGGGTGTGCACGCCGGCCTGCGCCAACTGGCGCACGGTCTCGGTGCCGATGCCACGGGTGGCGCCGGTGACCAGCGCAATCTTGTTGGTATTCGCGTTCATTGTGGGGTTCCAGGTTGGGTCAGGGGGTAGCGCCGGGCCATGCTCGGCGGCTACCGGGGGAGGAACAGGTCAGTGATGCAGCGTGGATTCGCCGTGGGTCACCAGTTGGCCACCGCCATTGCGGGTGACGAACTTGCGCAGGGCCACGTAGAACACCGGGGTCAGGAACAGGCCGAACAACGTTACGCCCAGCATGCCGGCGAACACCGTGATGCCGGTGACCGAACGGACCTCGGCGCCTGCGCCATGCGACAGCACCAGCGGCACGGTGCCGGCGATGAAGGCGATGGAGGTCATCACGATCGGGCGCAGACGCAGGCGGCAGGCTTCCAGCGCCGCTTCGACGATGCCCTTGCCGCCCATTTCCAGCTCCCGGGCGAACTCGACGATCAGGATCGCGTTCTTGCACGCCAGGCCCATCAGCACCACCAGGCCGACCTGCACGAACACGTTGTTGTCACCGCCGGTCAGCCACACGCCGAACAGGGCCGACAGCAGGGTCATCGGGACGATCAGGATCACCGCCAGCGGCAGCGACCAGCTTTCATACAGCGCGGCCAGCACCAGGAAGGCCAGCATCACCGCCACCGGGAAAACGATCAGCGCGGCATTGCCCTGGGTGGCCTGCTGGTAGCTCAGGTCGGTCCATTCGGTGACCATGCCCGGCGGCAGCACCTGGGCGGCGATCTCGGTCAGCTTGGCCATGCCTTCGGTGGAGGACAGCAGGCGCGGATCGGTTTCACCGGCCAGGTCGGCGGCCGGGTAGCCATTGAAGCGCAGCACCGGGTCCGGGCCGAAGGTCTGCTTGACGGTGACCATCGAACCGATCGGCACCATTTCGCCACGGTCGTTGCGGGTACGCAGGCGGCCGATGTCTTCCACGCTGTCGCGGAACTGGCCATCGGCCTGGGCGATCACCTGCCAGGTGCGGCCGAACTGGTTGAAGTCGTTGACATAGGACGAACCGAGGTAGGTCTGCAGCGTGTCGAACAGTTCGGTCAGCTGCACGCCCTGGGCCTTGGCCTTGACGCGGTCCACTTCGGCATCCAGCTGCGGCACGTTGGCCTGGTAGCTGGTGATCGGGAAGGCCATGCCCGGGGTCTGCGAGACAGCACCCTGCATGGTCTGCACAGCCGTCTGCAACGCACCGTAGCCCAGGTTGCCGCGGTCTTCGATGAACATCTGGTAGCCGTTGCCGTTGCCCAGGCCGAGGATCGGCGGCGGCATCATCGAGAACGCAAAGCCCTCCTGCAGCGCGGCGATCTTCTGGTTGATCTCCGCGTTGATCTGCGCTGCGGTGCGGCCATTGCGCTCGCTGAAGGGCTTCAGCGGTACGAAGGCCACGCCGGTGTTGGGCGTATTGGTGAACTGCAGTGCATTGAGGCCGGGGAAGGAAATGGTGTGCGCCACGCCATCGGTTTCCATGGCGATCTGCGCGACCTTCTTGAGCATCGCGTCGGTCCGGGCGATGGAAGAGCCTTCCGGCAGCTTCACGCCGGCGATCAGGTACAGCTTGTCCTGGGTGGGGATGAAGCCCGGCGGGACCAGCTTGAACATCACACCGGTGCCGACCAGCAGCAGGGCGTACACCACGAACACCGCGCCACGCTTGCCGAGGATGTTCGACACGCTGCGCTCGTACTTCTCCGAGCTGGACTTGAAGAATCGGTTGAACGGACGGAAGATCCAGCCGAACAGACGGTCGATGATGCGCGTCGGCGCATCCTTGGCGGCGTCATGCGGCTTGAGCAGGCGCGCGGCCAGGGCCGGCGACAGGGTCAGCGAGTTGATCGCCGAGATCACCGTGGAAATGGCGATGGTGACCGCGAACTGCTTGTAGAACTGGCCGGTGACACCGGACAGGAAGGCCATCGGCACGAACACCGCGCACAGCACCAGCGCGATGGCGACGATCGGGCCGGACACTTCCTTCATCGCCTGGTGGGCGGCCGCGGTGGGTGACAGGCCTTCTTCGATGTTGCGCTCGACGTTCTCCACCACCACGATCGCATCATCGACCACGATGCCGATCGCCAGCACCAGGCCGAACAGGCTCAGCGTGTTGATCGAGAAGCCCAGCAGGTACAGCGCGGCAAAGGTACCCACGATGGACACCGGCACGGCGATCAGCGGAATGATCGAGGCACGCCAGGTCTGCAGGAACAGGATCACCACCAGCACCACCAGTGCGATGGCTTCCAGCAGGGTGGACACCACGGCCTTGATCGAGTCGCGCACGAAGATGGTGGTGTCATACACCGCTTCGTACTTGACGTCGGCCGGGAAGGTCTTCTGCATCTCGTCCATGGTGTTCATGACGGCGTCGCGGATTTCCAGCGCGTTGGCACCCGGCGCCTGGAAGATGCCGATACCCACCGCGTTCTTGCCATCCAGCTGCGAGCGCAGGGTGTAGTCACCGGCGCCCAGTTCCAGCCGGGCAACGTCGGACAGACGCACCACTTCACCGTCAACGCCGCTCTTGAGCACGATGTCGTTGAATTCCTGCTCGCTCTTGAGCCGGCCCTGCGCATTGATCAGGGTCAGGAACTGGCTGTTGGGCATCGGTTCGGCGCCCAGCTGGCCGGCGGAGACCTGCACGTTCTGCTCGCGCATCGCCCCGACCACGTCGCTGGCGGTCAGGCCGCGCGCGGCGATCTTGTCCGGGTCCAGCCAGGCACGCATGGCGTAGTCACCGCCACCGAAGATCTGTGCATCACCCACGCCCTGGATGCGCGACAGCGCGTCCTTGACGTGCAGGCGCGCGTAGTTGCGCAGGTACAGCGTGTCGTACTTGCCGTTCGGCGAGGTCAGGTGCACCACCATCAGGAAGGTCGGCGACTGCTTCTGGGTGGTAACGCCCTGCCGCCGCACGTCTTCGGGAAGACGGGCCTGGGCCTGGGCCACGCGGTTCTGCACCTTCACCGCCGCCGCGTCCGGGTCGGTGCCCGGGCGGAAGGTGATGGTCATCTGCAGCACGCCATCGGAGCCGGCGACGGACTTCATGTACATCATGTCCTCCACGCCGTTGATCGCTTCTTCCAGCGGCGTGGCCACCGTTTCGGCGATCACTTTCGGGTTGGCGCCCGGGTACACGGTGCGCACCACCACCGAAGGCGGGACGACGTCGGGGTATTCACCGGTCGGCAGCAGCGGGATGCTGATCAGGCCGGCGGCGAAGATGATGATCGACAACACCGCCGCGAAGATCGGCCTGTCGATGAAAAAGCGGGAGAAATCCATGGGAATGTCCTTGGGTTTGGCCGGCGCGGGGGTGCAGCCACCCTGCCCCTGCCGTGCTGGCAGGGGATCGGGGTTCGCGGTGACGCTGGCCGGATGGATCAGTTCAGTGCGGCGGTTTCACTACCAACCCGTGCCGGTGCGGGTGCCGGAACGGGGGCTTTTGCAGGGGCTGCGGCAGGCGCGGTGCCCGACTGCATGGCCACCGGCTTGGCCTGTACCGGCATGCCCGGCATGAAGACCTTCTGCACGCCGTCGACGATCACCTTGTCGCCGGCCGCCAGTCCGTTCTCCACGATGCGCAGGCCTTCGGCACTGCGACCCAGCGCGATGTCGCGACGCTGCGCCTTGCCGTCCTTGTCGACCACGTAGACGTACTTGCGGTCCTGGTCGGTCAACACCGCACGGTCATCGATCAGCATGGCCTGGAACTGGCCGCTGCCAAGCAGCTGCACGCGGGCGAACAGGCCCGGGGTGAACTGGCGGTCGGCATTGTCCAGCAGCGCGCGGACGCGGATGGTGCCGGTGCTGCGGGTCACCTGGTTGTCCAGGAAGTCGACCTTGCCTTCGTGCGGGAAGCCCTGCTCGCCGCTCAGGCCGATGCGCACCGGCAGCGATTCGTCGCGCTCGCTGGGGCGTTCGCCCTTGCGCGCCATCTGCGCATAGCGCAGGAAGGTTGCTTCGTCGGCATCGAAGTACACGTGCACCTTGTCCAGCGACACCAGCGTGGTCAGCACGCTGGCCGCATCGCCGGCGCTGACCAGGTTGCCGGCGGTGACCATCGCACGGCCCGCGCGGCCGTTGATCGGCGCGCGCACTTTGGTGAACTCCAGGTTCAGCGCGGCCACATCCAGGGCCGCCTGCGCCGCCTGCAGCTGGGCGCCAGCCTGGTCGGACGCCGCACGGCGCTGTTCCCAGGTTTCGGTGGAGATGGCCTGCTGTTCGGACAGGCGCTTGGCGCGCTCGGATTCGCCGCGGGCAAGCGTGGACTGGGTGCGGGCGCGGGCGACTTCGGCGCGGGCGCGGTCGTACTCGGCCTGGTAGCTGCGGGCATCGATGGTGAACAGCACATCGCCCTTCTTCACTTCCTGGCCTTCGATGTAGTTGACCTTGTTGATATAGCCGGAGACGCGTGGACGCAGGTCGACATTCTCGACCGCTTCGACGCGCCCACTGAACTCATCCCACTGGCTGACCTGCTTGACCAGCACCGGCGCGGCGCTGACTTCCGGGGCAGGCGGTGCGCCGGCTTCTTCGGCATGGCCGCCACTGCAGGCAGCAAGGATGGCCAGGGCCAACGCCGAAACCGTGGCGAAGGCCACGCGGCGGGTGGTGCGGTGGAGGGGCATCATGGTGTTCATGGCATGTATCCGTAGGGGGTGGTGATACGGGTGTTCTGTCGTTCGTGGTGCCGGTCGGGCCGGCGGCCGTGGGATGGTGCGACCTCAACAAAGGTTGAGGTCAAGCACTCCCGGCCGATTCGCGCCAGCGCGGCGGCGCGTCCAGCTGCAGCAGCCCGCGAGGCAGCTGCGCATCGCGCGTATCGCAGCGCACGATCGCGCGGTTGTCGTGACACTGGTCCAGCAGCGAGACCAGGCGACGGCCGACCAGCAGCGCGCTCGGCCACTCGATGCAGGCGTTGGCGGCGTTGCTGGGCGTGCACACCGGCGCACCGACTTCCAGCAGCTGCGCACGCACGCCGATCGCCTGCGCTTCCTGGTGCACCACCTGCGCGTACATGCGCAGTGCCGCAGCAGTAATCGAGGAATCACCATGGGCGGCCCATGGCTTGAGGCCGGCGGGGCTGCCGATCATCACGAAGCGGCGCGGGTGGTGGTGGTCCTGCAGCAGGGGCAGCAGGTGGCGGACGGCGTGTACGTGCGGCATCAGGTCCAGCTGCAGCGTCTGCATCAGCGCATCGCCGGGACGGTCGATGACCCGGCCACGCGCATAGGGCCCACCGAGCGCTGCGACCACCGCGCCCAATGGGCGCTGGCGTGCGGCGACGCGGTCGGCGACCACCTTGGCCGATTCATCATCGGCCAACGAGCCGAGCATGGTCTCCAGGCCCGGCTCGTCGTCGAACTGCAGCCGCAGTGCGGCCAGCCGGCCCGGATCGCGGCCGACCACCAGCACCGGGCTGCCGGCTTCCAGCAAAGCACCGACCACGCCCTGGCCCACGGCACCGGTGCCGCCGAGGACGAGGACCTCCGGGGCCAGCGTCCCGTTCACGGGATATTTCCTCCCATCTGCGGGACAATACCGATGCGGCCCAGGCGATCCAAGCCACGCGGGCGGAGACGCAGGGCACCGCCACGCTGCTGCCGCGGGACCGCGGTAAACTCGCGAAAATCCTTGTTAACCAAGGAGCTGGGGCGATTTTCGACCGTCATCGCCTGGTCCAGGTCGTGCTGGTCGGCGGAGCGGAAAAGATTGAGAATGTTGCGCAGGCTCATGGCTGATGGCCTCCGATTCGGGAATGGCGCCATGGTGCGCTTCTAACTCCTACTTGATTAGTCCTCTTTTAGGGGAATAATCATCCCGCACCCGGTCCAATCTTTTTGTCACGATAGTCCCGTCCCCGACGTCCAGGAATTCGACCATGTCCCACGATCTCAACGAAACGCTGATCTTCGTCAAAGTGGTCGAGCAAGGCAGTTTCATTGCTGCAGCCAAATCGCTCGGCCTTCCCAAGACCACCGTCAGCCGCAAGGTGCAGGAACTGGAAACGCGCCTCGGCGCACGCCTGCTGCACCGGACCACGCGTCGGCTGGGCCTTACCGAGGCCGGCTCGATCTACCACGAGCACTGCCAGCGCATCGCACGCGAACTGGAAGAAGCGGAGAGTGCGGTGAGCCAGCTGCAGTCCGGCCCGCGTGGCTGGTTGCGCTTCACTGTGCCCTATTCGCTGGGCATCACCTGGATCGCGCCGCTGATGGGTCAGTTCCATGCGATGTATCCGGAAATCCGCCTGGACATGCACCTGGGCAACGAGAAGCTGGACCTGATCGCCGGCGAGGCCGACCTGGCCCTGCGCGTGGGGTCGCTGCCCGATTCCAACCTGGTGGCGCGCAAGCTCGGCACGCTGCGCACGCAGGTGTTCGCCAGCCCGGCATACATCGAGCGGCATGGTGAGCCGCTGCACCCGGACGAACTGCAGTTCCATCGGATCCTGGCGATGCGCAAGGCGTACCACAGCCATCCCAACCGGATCACCTGGCAGCTCGGTGAGAACGGCGGCGAGCTGCGTGATTTCCCGGTCACGCCACTGATGGTGGCCAACGATGTGTCCGCGCTCAATGGCGCGCTGGTATGCGGCGAAGGCCTGCTGCTGACCGGTGACGTGATGGCCAAGCCGTTCATCGAGACCGGCATGGTGCGCCGCGTGCTGGCCGGCTGGACCGGGCCGGAAGTGGACTTCAACGCGGTGTTCGCCGGCGGCAAGCTGGTGTCGCCGAAGGTACGTGCGTTCGTTGATTTCCTGGTGGAAAAGCTGAACTTCGATGCCAACTACATGATGGCGCAGTGCCCGGCAGCGAAGTACGCACAGCAGCAGACCGAGAAAGCCGAAGCAGAAGCGGCCGCCGAAGGAAAGCGGATCCTGGAAGTGGTCGCCGCCTGATCGGGTAATGACGGCCGCTGGCCGTCAACCGCTTCGGTGGGTGACGACCGCTGGCCGTCAAGCGCTTCGGTGGGTGACGACCGTTGGCCTTCAACCGCTTCGGTGGGTGACGACCGTTGGTCGTCACGCTGTTTGCTGTCGGCGTGACGACCAACGGTCGTCACCCACAAAAAATGCCGCCTGCAAGGGCGGCATTTTTGCTGCACCAACGCTGCGCGTTACTGCTGCAACGGAATCACGCGGATCTCGACGCGGCGGTTCTGCGCGCGGCCCGCATCGGTGCTGTTGTCGGCAATGGGATAGGCCTTGCCCGCGCCCAGCGTTTCGATACGCGCACGCTGCACGCCCTGCGCGGTCAGGTAGGACGCCACGGCATCGGCGCGTTCCTTGGACAGGCGGTTGTTGACCGCATCGCTGCCGATGCTGTCGGTATGGCCGACCACTTCGATCATCGTCTGGTTGTATTCGGACAGCGTGCTGGCCACACCGTTGAGCGAGCCGTAGAACTGCGGCTTCAGCGCTGACTTGCCGAAATCGAAGGTGATCCCGTCCGGCAGGTTCAGGCTGATGTTGTCGCCCTGGCGCACCACGTCGATACCGGTATTGGCGGTACGTTCGCGCAGCGCGCGTTCCTGGCGGTCCTGGTACTGGCCAACGGCCGCGCCACTGAGCGCACCGATGCCAGCGCCGATCATGGCGTGCTGGCGGCGCTCGGTCGCGCTGCCACCGGTCAACAGGCCAGCTGCGACGCCTACTGCGGTGCCGATCAGCGCGTTGCGGCCGGTGCGGTTCTGCTGCTGGGTTTCATTGCCGTATTGGTCACTCTGCACGTAGGAACCGCCAGTGGCGCAGGCGCTGAGCGCTGCGGCGGTCATCAGGGCAAGGGCCACATTGCGGGGAGCGGAACGGATCATGGGAGTTCTCCTTGGAAGCCGGCTGGTCCGGCGTGCGTCGGGGTGAGCATATACAGCCTGATGCGATGCGGGGATGAGGGCGCCGCGTGGCGACAGCGCCCCGTTCAGCTTGTTCGCCACGGCGTACAAAATCGCCCTACTCCGCCCCGGTGCGGCGATACGCTGCCAACGCCGCCTCGCGGCCTTCCATCAGGTCGACCAACGGCGCGCGCGGATAGTCTGGCGCCTTGGCCGCCAGCAGCGCGGCGTGCTGCCAGGGTGCAAAACGGGCCTTGACCGGCAGAGCGGCCAATTCAGGCACCCAGCGGGTGATGTAACGCGCCTGCGGATCGAATTTCTCGGCCTGGGTCACCGGGTTGAACACCCGGTAATACGGCGCGGCATCGGCCCCTGTGCCACCGACCCACTGCCAGCCCATGGAATTGTTGGCCAGGTCCGCATCGACCAGGGTGTCCCAGAACCAGCGCGCGCCGACGATCCAATGCGCCCGCATGTGCTTGCACAGGTAACTGGCCACGATCATCCGCACCCGGTTGTGCATCGTCCCGGTATGCCAGAGCTGGCGCAGGCCGGCATCGACGATGGGCACGCCGGTGCGGCCCTTCTGCCACGCCTGCAGGTCGGCGCTGCTGGGCGTGGCCCAGGCAAACCCATCGAAACGCGGATTGAGGTTCTCGTCGCTGGTCTTCGGGAAATGGTGCAGCAGGTGATGGGCGAAATCGCGCCAGCCCAACTGGCGGATGTAGGCATCGATGTCGGCGCTGCGGCCGGCGCTGCGCTCTGCTTCCAGCGCATGCACGATGCGCCACGGCGCGATCTCGCCGAAATGCAGGTGCGGTGACAGCAGCGAGGTACCGACGCGGTCCGGCAGGTCGCGTTGCTCGCGATAGCCGTGCAGCGCACCATCGACAAACACCGTCAGCGCCTCGCGCGCACCGGCCTCGCCGGGCTGCCAGTGTTCCCAGAAGCCGGCATCCCAGTCCAGCGGCGGGGCCAGCCCCAGCGCGTCCAGTGCGAGCCCCTGCACGCCGTGCGCGGGCAATCGCGCCGGCGCTCGGCTGCCCGGCTGCAGCCTCCAGTTGCTCAGGGCGTTGCGCCAGAACGGAGTGAACACCTTGTACGGACCGCCCTGCTTGGTTTCCAGCTCCCACGGTTCAAACAGCAGGCTGCCGTTGCAGCTGTCTGCCTGCAGGCCCTGCCCCCGCAGCGTGCGCTTGATCTTCGCATCACGCGGTTGCGTCGCCGGTTCGTACCTGCGGTTCCAGAACACCGCTTCCGCGCCGGTCTCGCTGATCAGCTGCTGCAGCACGTCCAGGCTGTCGCCTTGCCGCAGGACCAGATGCGAACCGCGTGCGCGCAGGTCCGCATCCAGCGCAGCCAGCGAACGATGCCGCCAGGCATTGGATGCCGCGCCCGGTGCCCAGTGGCCCTCTTCGTGCGGGGCGTGGATGTAAACCGGGACCACCTCATGCCCGGCCTCCAGCGCAGCCTGCAGGGCCGGGTTGTCGGCAAGGCGGAGATCACGGCGAAACCACACCAGGGCTGATGACACGCGCTGCATCCAGGACAAAAACAGGAAGCGCCATCATAACGATGGCGCGTGACCTGGCTGTAGAGCGCCGCGCTGGGCGCTGTCGAAACGCTGCATCGACTGCTGGATCAGCACCTTCGCTGCGGCGGCGTTGCCCCAGCCGCTCAACTGCACCGGATTGCGGCCTTCGGGCAGGTCCTTGTACACGCGGAAGAACGCTTCGATGCGCTGGCGCTCGATCGGCGCCAGGTCGTCCAGATCGCGGATGTGGGCATAGCTGGGATCGACCTTGTCGGTCGGCACGCCGATCACCTTTTCGTCCTGCTCGCCATCATCGACCATCTTCAGATAGCCGATCGGCCGGAAGCGCACGATCACCCCCGGATGCAACGGCTCGCGGGTCAGCACCAGCGCATCCAAGGGGTCGTTGTCACCGGCCAGCGTACGCGGCATCGACCCGTAGTTCGCCGGGTAGGCCACGGGCATCGACTGGAAACGGTCCACGTGCACCAGTCCATCATCCTTGATCTCGTACTTGGTGAAGCTTCCGGCCGGGATTTCCACCGCCAGGTTCACCTCCTCCGGGGCCTGCTTCGGCTGCGCGGCCAGGAACGGATGCAGCACCGTGTCGGCGGCGATCGCCGCGCCGGTGATCAGGACCAGGCTGGCGGCCAGTGCCAGCATCGGCAACGCGTTGCGCACGGAGGTCTTCATTCCCAGCACCGGTCCTTGCGCCCGGTCGGGGCATGCGGGCGCAGGCAGCGACGCGGTTCGATGCGGCCCTCTTCCAGCTCCACCTTCTTCGTGCTGCCATCGGCCTGGCGGACCAGTTCGAAGGCATCGTAGAGCTTGCCGGTGACCGTGCGCGCCTCATAGTGCAGGCGTTGCGGGTCGATGCGCAGCACCTGGAACAGCTGGGTGTCCTCGGCCACCGGCGACATCGTCTGCAGGGCTTCCTTCGACAGCCGGTACTGCTTCGGGCTGGCGTTGCTGACCACGAACTGCGGGGTCGCCATGCCGTCTTCGCCACGGCGGCCGTAGGTGTGGTCATGGCCCTGCAGCACCAGGTCCACGTGGTGGCGGCGCACAACCGGCAGCAGCGCTTCCTGCAGCACCGGGTTGTGCCGGCCACGCGCCGGCGAGTAGAACGGCTGGTGCACCACCACGATCGTCCACGGCTGGGTGTTGGCCGCCAGCACGCCGTCCAGCCACTGCGCCTGCGCCTGCGCGGTTCCCAGGTCCATCGCCGAAGTACCATCGAGCACGGCGAAGCGGACGCCCTGGTAATCGAACCAGTACGTACTCTTTTCCGCGCCCTTCGCCCCGTTGCCAGGCAGCGCGAACGTGGCGGGCCAGTGCCGCGCCATCACCCGGCGCTCCTGCGGGGTGTCTTCGAACTCTTCGAAATACTCGTGGTTGCCGATCGCCGGCGCCAGCATCGTCTCCTGTGCCAGCCAGCCGGTGGCGGCGAACCACTCGCCCCACTCGCTGTCATCGGCGTCGTAGCCGCCACTGACCAGGTCGCCGGCGAACAGGCTCAGGTTGGCATCCGGCGCGGCTTTCTGCGCGGCGCGCACCACCCGGGTGACATGGCTGAGGTTCTTGTTCTGGGTATCCCCGAAGTACAGCAAGGTCATCGGCTGGTCGGCACGGCCAGCGGTTCGCAGCTGGTTCCAGGCGCTCCAGGTGTCCTTGCCCTGCACCCGGTAGACGTACAGCGTGCCGGGCTTCAGGCCGCTGACATCGGCACGATGGTGGTGCGACAGGCCGTTCTCGGTCTGCAACGGCTCGCTGCTGGCGGTGATGCGGGTGATCGGTCCGAAGCCGGGCGTATCGTCGGCCGGGGCGATCTCCAGCAGCGGAGCCTGCACGCTGCCATCGGTGCGCCAGCGCACGGCGAAGCCACGCGCAGCATCGACCGCCGGCGAGGCGACGATGCGGTCCGGGAAGCCGGTGGCGGCATAGTGCCGGTTACCCGCCGGCACTTGGCTGTTGGGCTCCACGCGCGTGGCCAGTTCATCGGCCAGCGCCGGCACGGCAGACAGCGCCAGTGCGACACCGAAGGCAAGGGAAGCCAGGCGCGCGATCACGATGCACACTCCAGCGGCAGTGCCAGCGCCTTGGCGATCTGCTCCCAGTCGAAGGCGACCACGCCCTGGTCGTCATGCACGGCGTACAGCGCCCCATGCGGGAAGCGCGGGCTGCCCTGCTGCATCATCCAGATACCATCGGTATTGGCCACCTTGTTGCCCTGGAAGGATCCCACCGGCTTCAGGCTGTGGCGGTCGAACAGGTGGAACACGCTGCGCTCCTTGCCCTGTTCGGTGGTGATCCACCAGCCGTCCTTGCCGCAGGTACGCAGCATCACGCCTTCGGCCTGTGCCTTGAACACATCACGGCCGAAGGTGGTGCCGGTGAAGCGGCCCGCCAGCGTGTACACCTTGAACTCGCTGGCGTAGGTCTCGTCCTCCTCTGCCACCAGCAGGCGATCGTTGGCCGGGTCGCCCCAGATCGATTCCACCACGCGCAGCGCGCCGGCTTGGCTGGTGTCGCCGATGCTGGCGGCCAGCGTTGCGGTCACGTCCGTACCATCGCGGCGCACGTGATACTGGCGCACGCGTTTGTCCAGCTCGGCCAGTGGCGGCAGGATGTCATTGCCCTGCGCGTCCTCGCCGTTGTCCCAGGAATCGGTCACGTACACGGCGTAGCCATCGGCGCGTTTGTCCACCCACAGGCCGTACGGCTTGCGCAGATCGTCCGCACCGAACACCGCCAGCGGAGTGAAATCCGGCAACGAGAAGACCTGCACGCGGTGGTTGTCACGCTCGACGATCCACAGCAGGTCATCGGTCACCGATATGCCGTTGGGGCGGTCGAACTGGCCGAGCGCGGCGCCCGTGCTGCCGACCTCACGCAGCGGCGAACCGGTGCTGCCGTCATACACCACCAGCTTGTCGGTGGCCTTGGCCGTTGCGATCAGCCAGGTCTTGCCGTCCGGTGCCTTCCAGGCCGCGGGGGAATCGATGTTGTCGTCCGGGGTCATCGGGGTCAGGAAGGCTTCGGCCAGCGTGGCGACCTGGCGCGCGCCGCTGGCGTCCACGGCGGCAGGCGCCTTGGTGGCGGCATCGTTCGCCGGCGGCGCGGCGGGCGTGCAAGCGCTCGCCAGCACCAGCGTCATCGCGCTGGCCAGCACCATGCGGCGCGCCATCACAGCGACACCTTCAGGCCAACGGCATAGGTGCGGCCGTATTCTTCCAGCTGCAGGGTGCGCGAGCGCGTGCCCTGGTAAAGCTCAAGCGGCTTGTCCAACAGATTCTGTGCCTCGAAGTACATGCTGACGCGGGGGCTGAACTTGTAGTCCAGCGAGAAATCGAGCTGGGTATGCGGGGCGACGAACACATCGAACGCGCGGCCAGCGCCGATGCTGTCCAGGTATTCGCTGCGATACACCGCGGCAATGCGCGTGCTCAGGCCATGTTTCTCGTAGCCGACATGCGCGCTGTACACATGCTTGGATGCACGCGGCAACATGAAGTCATCACCCGCGCGGTCGGCCAGGCCGGGATCGAAATCGGTATCCAGCCAGGTGCCGCTGGCCCCCACCAGCAGGCCATCCAGCCCCGGCGGCAGGAAGGCGAGCTGCTGCTGGTAGTTGAACTCGGCGCCGCGCACCTTGGCCTTGTCGCCGTTGATCGCCTGGGTCACATCGAAGCCCTCGTAGGCCGGATCGTTCTGGCGCACGGTCTCCACGATGTAGCCGTCGATGGACTTGTGGAACAGGCCCAGCGAGACGATGCCGGTGCTGCCGAGGTACTTCTCCAGCGACAGGTCGACGTTGGTCGATTCGTACGGATCCAGTTCCGGGTTGCCCAGCCGCACTTCCTCATCGCCGCGGCTGTAACCCACGCGCGGGGAGATGTCGCCGAAGGAAGGGCGCGAAACGGTTTTGTTGGCCGACGCACGCAGCACCCAGTCGTCAGCCGCGTCGTAGCGCAGGTGCAGGCCCGGCAGCACGTTGGTGTAGCTGCTGTTGGCCACGCGCGGAGTGACGGTGAAGCTGCGCTCGTCTTCGGCCACGTCGACCTGGTTGCCGACCGCACTGAACTGGGTATTCTCCACGCGCACGCCGCCGATGATGCGCAGCGCACCGATGTCCCAGGTGCCCATCGCGTAGGTGGCGAAGATGTCTTCGCTGGCGGTGTAGTCCTCTTCCAGCGAGGTCACCGCATTGGCCCCGGTTTCCTGCGGGCGCGCACTGTACAGGCCGCTGTTGGCCGCCCAGTAACGGCGCATCAGGGCCGAGCTCATGCCCTGCCCCAGCGAACCATGCCGGTGCTCGGGCGCGCTGGTGGTCCAGCTGTCCAGGTCGATCGCCGGCCCGCGGCGCAGCTCCACTTCGTTGACGTCCACGTCGCGCTCGCGCCAGCGCCCGAGCAGGCCGATCTTGTAGCTGGCGTTGTCCGCGTCGAAACGCACGTTGACCTGCGCGCTGTGTTCGTTGTCGTCCACCCGCTTGGGCGACAGGATCATGCGGTCATAGGCGAAGTTGGCGTTGTCCATCCACTCGGTGTTGGACAAGGTGTAGCGCGGCAACCGGCTGCGCTGGTCCAGGGTGCCGGACAGGTCGTCGGCATCCAGTTCGAAGCGCGCTTCCATCTCATCGTCCACGCGTTCTTCGGTCTTGGTGTAGCCCACCTTGTAGTCCACCACGGCCGAGCTCAAGCGGTTCTCGCCGCCCAGGCTGGCCGCGAAGGTGTTCTCTTCCTTGGTGCGGTAGCGCATGCGCTTCTGGATCGCATCGGACGGCAGGTCGTCCAGACGGAACTGGTCGGCACCGGTGGCCACCATGTCGGCGTCTTCGAAGTTGAAGATGGTGCGCTGGCGTGTCTCCGCATCGTCGAAACGGCTGTACAGCGTGCGCAGGTAGTAGCGGCTGTCTTCGCTGGGACGCCAGTCCAGGTTGAGATTGGCGCCGATGCGCTTGCGCTCGATTTCGTACTTGCGGTGCTGCAGGTTGATCGCGGTGACATCCCCCGGCACGGCATCATCTTCGCCGTCGTACTCCACTTCGGTGTTGTCCGATTCGAATCTGCGGTTCTGGTAGTTCACGCCCAGCGCCACGCCGAAGGTATCGGCGAACACTTCGCTGTAGTTGATCGCCGCCTTCGGGCTGGTGTGCCCGGAAAGCTGCTGGTGGCTGCCCTCGATCTTGCCGCGCAGGCTGCGGCCTTCGCGGTCGAAGGCCGAAGCGGACTCGACCAGGATCGCGCCGCCGATCGCATCGCCGGGCATGTCCGGGGTCGGCGACTTGACCACGCGCAGGCGCTCGGTGGAGTCGGACGGAATCACGTCCAGTGGAGCGGCGCGGCTGGAATCCTCCGGCGTGCCCACCGCGATGCCGTCGATGCTGACGCTGTTGAGGTTGGCATCCAGGCCGCGCACCACCACGAAGCGCCCTTCGCCCTGGTCGCGGGTGACGCTGACGCCGGGCAGGCGCTGCAGCGATTCGGCCACGTTCTTGTCCGGGTACTGGCCCAGCGCATCGGACGACACGGCGTCTTCGATGGCGTCGCTGCTGCGCTTGAGGTCCACCGCTCGGAGCTGCGATTCCAGCTGGGCGCGCACTTCGATGCGGTCCAGGTCGGTGGCATCGGCGGCGAGGGCACTGGTGGCGGCCACGTCCTGCCCGGCGGCGTGCAGCGGCGCTGCAGCCCCCATCGCCAGGGTCAGGGTGATGGCAATCGCCAACGGCGTCTTGGTCTGCACGGGTGTCCCCATTCGGTGTGAAGAATGGGAGGGCAAGGTATGTCGGCGAGGTTTCACCGGCATGACACCGGGGCACCGGATCGGTCATGGACGCGTCCCCGCGCTGGCCGGGGCCCGCAGGCTGCGGCAGAATACAGGCCTCTGCCTTTCCCCTTTCCCGCCCCCATGAACATCGTCGAAGTGCGCCATCCGCTGGTGCAGCACAAGATCGGCCTGATGCGCAACGCCGCGCTCAGCACCAAGGATTTCCGCGAACTGGCCAACGAGCTGGGCACGCTGCTGGCCTACGAGGCCACCGCCGACCTGGATACTGAATCGCACACCATGGACGGCTGGTCCGGCCCGGTGACGGTGCAGCGCATCGCCGGTGCCAAGATCACCGTGGTGCCGATCCTGCGCGCCGGCCTGGGCATGCTCAGCGGCGTGCTGTCGCTGATCCCGGCGGCCCGGGTCAGCGTGGTCGGCCTGCAGCGCGACGAAGAGACGCTGCAACCGGTGCCCTACTTCGAGCGCCTCACCGGCCGCCTGGAAGAGCGCGATGCGCTGATCCTGGACCCGATGCTGGCCACCGGCGGCACCCTGATCGCCACCATCGACATGCTCAAGCGCGCTGGCGCCCGCCGCATCAAGGGCATCTTCCTGGTCGCCGCGCCGGAAGGCATCGCCGCCGTGCAGGCCGCGCATCCGGACGTGCAGATCTACACCGCCGCCATCGACGACCATCTCAATGAAAAGGGCTACATCCTGCCGGGCCTCGGCGATGCCGGCGACCGCATCTTCGGCACCCGCGTGATCGGCTGACAAAAAAAGGGGACGGAGGGAATTAAGTCGCAATCGGCGGTGATCCGGCCGATTGCGACTTAATTCCCTCCGTCCCCTTTTTTCAGGCGAGGGCGCGGGCCTTGAGTTCGCTGTGCTCGTGCACGGTCACGAAACGGCCCTTGTCGTCGCGCTGCAGCTGCGCCAGCGCTACCTGCGGGTCGTGGGTGAAAAACAGATGTACGTTGCGCGCCAGCTTGTCTTCGAGGAACTGTTTCTTTTCGTCGATCAGCAGTTCGGCATTGCGGTCGTAGCCCATGGTGATCGGCACGTGCACCCAGGAGCGACCGGGCACCAGGTCGGCGCAGAACACCACCCCGCCATGTGCCTGCCCATCCCTGCCCGGCTGGCCGACGATCTCCGCCAGCATCAGCCCCGGGGTATGGCCGTCGCTGAAGCTGAAACGCACGCTGCGGCCCAGCACCCTGGAATATTCGCCCTGCACCACCTCCAGCCGGCCGCTCTGCTCGAGCAGTGCAGGCAGTTCGGGAATGAAGCTGGCACGGTCGCGCGGATGCGGCTGCAGTGCGCGCTGCCAGTGTTCGGCGCCCACCACGAAGGTGGCATTGGGAAACAGCAGTTCCGGCGCACGCCCTTCCACCCACGGCGCCAACAGGCCGCCAGCGTGGTCGAAATGCAGATGGCTCAGGACCACCACGTCGATGTCTTCGTGCTCGAAGCCGGCTTCCCGCAGCGAATCGATCAGCACGTGCTGGTTTTCCTGCACGCCGTAACGTTCGCGCAGGCGCGGCTCGAAGAACGCACCGATGCCGGTTTCGAACAGCACCGTCCTGCCTTCCAGCGGGCTGGCCAGCAGCGCACGACAAGCCAGTTCGATACGGTTGAGCTCGTCAGGCACTGCCCATTTTTCCCACACCGCGCGCGGTGCGTTGCCGAACATCGCACCACCGTCCAGGCGCTGCGTGTTGCCGCGGATCGACCATAGTTTCATGCGGCAAGTATCGGTCAGCCAGCGTTAAATAATCGCTAGCCGGGGCCGTGACGCCGAGCCTGGCCCGGCGCTGCCGGGACCGGACTGGATCACTTCACCTCGGCGCTGCCGACTGGGTTGCGCGGGTCGCTACCGCCCTGCAGCGTGTTGCTGCGGCGATCCCATTCGACGGTCTGCAGGTTGCCCCAGACGTGGCTGGATCCGCGACCGCCGGCGGCGCTGTCGCCCGGCAGGTCGATCTTGTGGCCCATCGCCTGCAACTGCCGGATGGTGCCGGCATCGAACGCGTCGGTTTCCGCTTCGATCGCATCGGGCAGCCACTGGTGGTGGTAGCGCGGCAGCGCGGCGACCTGCTGGGCGGTCAATCCCTGGTCGTAGCCCAGGATGCCCAGCAGCACCATGGTGATGATGCGGCTGCCGCCGGGCGTGCCCAGCACCACCACCTTGTCGGCGTTTTCCATGAAGGTCGGGGTCATCGAGCTGAGCATGCGCTTGCCCGCCTTCGGTGCGTTGGCGGCGTAACCCATCACGCCGAACGCGTTGGGCGTGCCCGGCTTCAGCGCGAAGTCGTCCATCTCGTTGTTCAACAGCACCCCGGTGCCCTTGGGAATCAGGCCCGAGCCGTACAGCAGGTTCACCGTCTGGGTCGCGCCGACCCGGTTGCCGTCGCGGTCAATGATCGAGAAATGCGTCGTTTCGTCGTCTTCCAGCGGGGTCGGATTGCCCGACAGCAGGTCGCTGGGGGTGGCCTTCTGCGGATGGATGGTGGCACGCAGGCCCTGTGCGTAGTCCTTGCTGGTCAGCACCTTCTGCGGGATGTCGACGAAATCCGGATCGCCCAGGAAGAAGGTGCGGTCGCGGTAAGCGCGGCGCATCGCTTCCACCACCAGGTGGGCACGGTGCGCCTCATCCATCGACTTGATGTCCCAGCCTTCCAGGATCTGCAGCATGCTCGCCAGCGCGATGCCACCGGAGGACGGCGGCGGTGCGGTGGTGATCTTCCAGCCGTTGTAATCGAACACGATCGGCTCGCGCGATTTCACCGTGTAACCGGCCAGTTCTTCGGCGCTCCAGCGGCCGCCGGCCTGCTTCACACCGGCCAGCAGCAGCGTGCCGGTCTGGCCGCGGTAGAACCCATCAAAGCCCCCTTCCGCCAGTCGCTCCAGGGTGCGCGCCAGTTCCGGCTGCTGGAAGGTGTCTCCCTCGGCGATCGGCTTGCCGTTGCGCAGGTACACCTCGCGCGTGCCGGCATAACGCTCCATCACTTCACGCCGCGACTGGTAGCCCTTGGCCATCCGTGCATACACCGGGAAGCCTTCGCGGGCGATGCGGATGGCCGGCTGCAGCGAAGTCTTCAGCGGCAGCCTGCCATGCCTGGACGACAACTCCACCAGCGCTGCGGGAAGGCCGGGGATGCCGGCCGACCAGGCGCCATTGACCGAGCGGTCACGGTCCAGCTTGCCGTCCTTGTCCAGGAACGCCGCCTCGGTAGCCGCGGCCGGCGCGGTCTCGCGCGCGTCCAGCATCAGGTCCTTGCCGGAGGCCGCATCGTGCAGCAGGAAGAACCCACCACCGCCCAGCCCGGAGCTGATCGGCTCGACCACGGCCAGCGTGGACGACACCGCCACGGCCGCATCGAACGCGTTGCCGCCCTGCGCCAGGATCTGCATGCCGGCCTGGGTCGCAAGCTGGTGGCCACTGGCGATGGCCGCGCCATCGGGGTGGGCGGCACGTGCCGGGCCATCGGCATGGGCCAGCGGGGCGGACAGCAGCAGGCCCAGCAGCAACAGGGGACGCAGGATCGGGTTCATTCGGATGGGGGCTCCGCGTAGAGTTCGGGGTGATCGTGCTGCAGGCCACGCAGCTTGGCCATCAGCTGGTCATGTGTCTCGACGATGTCCGGATCCGGGTCGATGCATTCGACCGGACAGACGACCACGCACTGGGCTTCGTCGAAATGGCCCACGCACTCGGTACAGCGCGCAGGGTCGATCACATAGATGGTTTCACCCATCGAGATGGCCTGATTGGGGCAGGCCGGCTCACAGACGTCGCAGTTGACGCAGAGCTCGTTGATTTTCAGCGACACGGCGATGACTCCTCGCCCGCGCACCGCATCCCGCCGCAGGGCACCGGGATGCTGGACTGGCACCGGCCTGCGCGGGCGCGCGGGCCGGTCAGGGGCGCCGCCACGAAGGCGCCGCCCACGACCACACCGGCTGGCGTGGCCGCTACCGCACGGGGATTACTTGGCTTCGACGAAAACGTAGTCGGCACCGGTGGGCTGCACGACCGACTGGACGCGGGCGTTGTCAGCGGCGTCGCCGATGAACAGCACGCGCACGTTCTTCATCGAATCCGGCGACACGTCCTTGAACACGACCTGGATCATGTCGGCCATCTTGCCCGATGCCGACGAACCGAAGGCCAGCATGTTGCCCGGCTGCACGCCACGGGCGACGGCCTGGGTGGCGCTCTCGGTCTGGCGCTCGAACTTGGCAGCGAACTCCGGATCCGATTCCGGTGCGAGGTAATACAGGAACGGGCTGTTGGTCACGGTGCCCATGTTCTGCACGGCGACGGTCTGCAGGTACTTCTTCCAGCCGGCATCGTCGTCCTTGGCCGGGGCGACCAGCGCCTGCTGAGCATCGGCAGCGGCGGCCGGGGCTTCTTCCTTCTTGCAGGCAGTGAAGGCCAGGGCCAGCGAGGCCAGCAGCATCGCGCGCATGGTGGTGTTCATGGATGATCTCCCGTGGTGGTTCTGTGGATTGCAGTGGATACAAAAAGGTGCCGACGGCGGTCATCCGCCACGGGCGGGTGGATCAGGCCTGCGCCGCCTTGGCTTCGCGGGCCTTGCGCAGCGCATCGAGCACCGACGCCGGCACGAAGCCGGACACGTCGCCACCCAGGCGTGCGATTTCACGTACCAGCGAGGACGAAATGAAGCTGTGCTGCTCGGCTGGTGTCAGGAACAGGGTTTCGACTTCCGGGATCAGGTGGCGGTTCATGCTGGCCATCTGGAACTCGTACTCGAAATCGGAGACCGCGCGCAGGCCGCGCAGCAGGATGCCGCCCTGGACCGAGCGCACGAAGTGCGCCAGCAGGGTGTCGAAGCCGATCACTTCCACGTTGTCATGGTGGGACAGCGCCCCGCGTGCCAGCTGCACGCGCAGCTCCAGCGGCAGCGTCGGGCCCTTGGACGGACTCTGTGCGACGCCCACCACCACCTTTTCGAACAGCGGCGCTGCCCGGTTCACCAGATCAATGTGACCGTTGGTGATGGGGTCGAAGGTGCCCGGATAGACAGCGATGCGACGATTGGCGACGGTCATTTGCGGTCGTGAACGTTCAGATTGGGTCAAAGTGTAGCAGCGGCGCGCCGGTACAGCGCAAAGCGCACCTCGCGGGTGGCGCCTTCGCGGTGCAGCAGCCACTCCGCCGGCAAGGCCGGGGCCTGCCCGTCCGGCGATTCCAGGTACAGCCAGGCATCGGCGCTCAGGTGCCGTGGCAGCAGCGCCAGCGTGCTGTCCCACAGCCCGGCGGCGAACGGCGGATCGACGAAGGCGATGCTGGCCTGGGCCGGTGCGGCGGTCTGCAGCCAGCGCAGCGCATCGGCCTGCACCACCTGCACGCGGGCCTCGGCCTTCAGCCTGGTGACCACGGCGGTCAGGTTGGCGACCAGCTGCGGATCCCGTTCGACCAGCGTGGCGTGGGCCGCGCCACGCGATACCGCCTCCAGCCCCAGCGCGCCACTGCCGGCGAACACATCCAGCACGCGCGCGCCGCCCAGGCGGGGCATCAGCCAGTTGAACAGCGTTTCGCGCACGCGGTCGCTGCTGGGACGCAGGCCCGGCAGGGTCGGCACCGGCAGCCGGGTGTTGCGCCACTGGCCGCCGATGATGCGGACCTGGCCGTCATTGCCACCGCGAGCGCTCATGGCGCGCGGCCGGGATTGACCCGTGCACGGGTCTGGTTCATGGAATTCAGCATGGTGGGATTGTACGGGCAGTCGAGTCGACGGCGAACGGCGGAGCCCCTCGTGGTGGGTCGCTGAGTGCGGGTTTCTTTGGTTCAGGCCGGGCGGTGGGGCTGGTCGGGGGACGGCAAGAGCCGCATCCTGCGGGCCTCGTTTCGTGCCATCCATGGCACTCAACGCCCCCGCCCAGCCCCACCGCCCGGCCCTGTGACATGTCCCGTGCGCCCACCACGGAAAAGAGAAAAAGAAAAGCGGAATGGTCGGCCGCTCCCCGCTGAGGGCCGCGGATACATTCCGCCGACCATGGGTCGGCGCTACCGCTTTTTCTATTTCTTCTTACGTGGCGGGCCGCGCGCGGACTGACAGGGCCGGGCGGGAGGGGTTGGTGGGGGCGTGGAGCGCCAGGGACGGCGCGACACGAGGCCCGCATGGATGCAGTTTCTGCCGTCCCCCACCAACCCCTCCCGCCCGGCCCAATCCAGAAAACCGCTCCTAGCGACCCACCACGAGGGGCCCAGCCGTTCGCTGGCCGTCGGCAGAAGGCCTTGATAACGGGACAATCACCCTCACCCCTTGCGCAGGCCGCACATGCTGGCGCGGCGATGACACGGAGCCCCATGCAATGACTGAAACGACCCAGACCGAAACCCTTGGCTTCCAGACCGAGGTCAAGCAGCTGCTGCAGCTGATGATCCATTCGCTGTACTCGAACAAGGAAATCTTCCTGCGCGAGCTGGTTTCCAATGCCGCCGACGCCGCCGACAAGCTGCGCTTCGAGGCACTGACCCAGCCGGCGCTGCTGGAAGGTGACAACGAGCTGCGCGTGCGGGTCAGCTTCGATGCCGACGCCCACACGGTGACCATCGAAGACAACGGCATCGGCATGAGCCGCGAAGAGGCCATTGCCCACCTCGGCACCATCGCCAAGTCCGGCACCGGCGACTTCCTGCGCCAGCTTTCCGGCGACCAGAAGAAGGATTCGCAACTGATCGGGCAGTTCGGCGTGGGCTTCTACAGCGCCTTCATCGTCGCCGACCAGGTCGATGTGTTCTCCCGCCGTGCAGGCGCGCCTGCCGCCGAAGGCGTGCGCTGGTCTTCGCGCGGCGAAGGCGAGTTCGACATCGCTGCGGTGGAAAAGGCCGAGCGCGGTACCCGCATCGTGCTGCACCTGAAGGACGGCGAGCATGACTTCGCCGATGGCTGGCGCCTGCGCAGCATCCTGAAGAAGTATTCGGACCACATCGGCCTGCCGATCCAGATGCCGAAGGAAGCCGCCCCGGCCGAAGGCGAGACCGAAGCACCGGCGCTGGAATGGGAGACCGTCAACCGCGCCAGCGCGCTGTGGACACGCCCGCGCACCGAGGTCACCGATGCCGAGTACACCGAGTTCTACAAGCACGTGGCGCATGACCACAGCGACCCGCTGGCCTGGAGCCACAACAAGGTCGAAGGCAAGCTGGAGTACACCTCGCTGCTGTACGTGCCGGGCCGCGCGCCGTTCGACCTGTACCACCGCGAAGCGCCGAAGGGCCTGAAGCTGTACGTGCAGCGCGTGTTCGTGATGGACCAGGCCGAACAGTTCCTGCCGCTGTACCTGCGCTTCATAAAGGGCGTGGTCGATTCCAACGACCTGTCGCTGAATGTTTCGCGCGAAATCCTGCAGTCCGGCCCGGTCATTGATTCGATGAAATCGGCGCTGACCAAGCGCTCGCTGGACATGCTGGAGAAGCTGTCCAAGGACAAGCCAGAGCAGTACGCCACGTTCTGGAAGGAATTCGGCCAGGTGCTGAAGGAAGGCCCGGCCGAGGACTACAACAACCGCGAAAAGGTCGCCGGCCTGCTGCGTTTCGCCTCCACCCGCGGCGAAGGCGATGCGCAGACCGTGTCACTGTCCGATTACCTGGCCCGCATGGCCGAGGGCCAGGACAAGATCTATTACCTGACCGGCGAGAGCTACACCCAGGTGCGCAACAGCCCGCATCTGGAAGTGTTCCGCAAGAAGGGCATCGAAGTGCTGCTGCTGACCGACCGCATCGACGAGTGGCTGATGGGCTACCTGACCGACTTCGACGGCAAGCGCTTCGTGGATATCGCACGCGGCGACCTGGACCTGGGCGCGCTGGAAAGCGAGGAAGACAAGCAGGCGCAGGAATCGGCAGCCAAGGACAAGCAGGCGCTGGTGGAACGGCTGAAGGCCGCCCTGGGCGATGACGTGGCCGAAGTGCGCGTGTCACACCGCCTGACCGATTCGCCGGCGGTGCTGGCCATCGGCGAGCAGGACCTGGGCCTGCAGATGCGCCAGATCCTGGAAGCGAGCGGGCAGAAGGTGCCCGAGAGCAAGCCGGTGCTGGAGATCAACCCCGGCCATCCGCTGATCGCCAAGCTCGATGCTGAAGCCGATGGCGAGCGCTTCGATGACCTCGGCCGGGTGCTGTTCGACCAGGCCGCGCTGGCCGCCGGTGACAGCCTGAAGGATCCGGGCGCTTATGTTGCGCGCCTGAACAAGCTGCTGCTGGAACTGTCTGCCTGAGCACAGGGCGCATGCCCTGGGTAGTGACGGCCGCTGGTGGGTGACGACCGTTGGTCGTCACGCTCCCGTGGATTGGTGGGTGACGACCGTTGGTCGTCACGCTCCCGTGGATTGGTGGGTGACGACCGTTGGTCGTCACGCTTCCAGCCGCTGCGCTCGCCGAGCATGGCTCGGCGCTACCCCTGCATTGATCCCCCATCCACACGGGCCCCGACGGGCCCGGTGGTAATCTACCCCCTGATCTAAAGCCGTTAGCCGCCAATGCTCAGTTTCTTCCGCCGCAAAAAAGCCCAGGACGCCTCGCAGGTCGATGCGCCCAAGACCCAGCACTATTCGGCTGAAGAGCTCGCCGCTGCGTTTCCTTCGGCCAGGCCGGTGCAGCCGCCGGAGCCGGTCGTCGCGCCGCTGGTGGAAGCCCCTGCACCCCTCGCAGAAGCAGCGCCGCCGCCGGTTGCCCAACCGCCTGCAGCAGCGCCCGTCGTCGCTCCGGCACCTGCCGCTGCACCTGCACCTGCCGCACCCGTGGCCACGCCTACGCCGGAACGCGTGCTGGCGCCAGAAGATTTCGAAGCCGAAGCCCTCGCCGCCGCCGCGGTACTGGCGCCGCTGGCCCCGGTTACCCCGGCACCGGCACCGGCCGCCCCCGCCGCCGACCTGCCCGTGCTGGTCGATGCCGAGCCCGCCCCGGCCGGCAAGACCGGTTGGCGCGAGCGCCTGCGCAACAGCACGTTCGCACGCAGCTTCGGTGGTCTGTTCTCGCGTAATCCCAAGCTCGACGATGACCTGCTGGATGAAATCGAGACCGCCCTGATCACCGCGGACGTGGGCGTCACCGCCAGCACGACCCTGGTGGAAAGCCTGCGCAAGCGCATGAAGTCGCGCGAGTTCGCCGATGCCAATGCGCTGCTGGCCGCCCTGCGTGCAGACCTGATCGCCATCCTGAAACCGGTCGCCCAGCCGTTGCTGATCGACCGCAACGCAAAGCCGTTCGTGGTGCTCACCGTGGGCGTCAACGGCGTCGGCAAGACCACCACCATCGGCAAGCTGGCCAAGCGCTTCAAGGATGAAGGCCACAGCCTGATGCTGGCCGCCGGCGATACCTTCCGCGCTGCCGCTGTCGCGCAGCTGCAGGCCTGGGGCGACCGCAACGGCGTCACCGTGATTGCCCAGGGCCAGAACGCCGATGCGGCATCGGTGGCCTTCGATGCGCTGCAGGCCGGCAAGGCACGTGGCACCTCGGTGCTGATCGCCGATACCGCCGGGCGCCTGCACACCCAGTCCGGCCTGATGAACGAGCTGGGCAAGATCCGCCGCGTGCTCGGCAAGATCGATCCCGGCGCGCCGCATGAAGTACTGATGGTGATCGATGGCACCACCGGCCAGAACGCACTCTCGCAGCTGCGCCAGTTCAACGCGGCGGTGAATGTCACCGGCCTGGTGGTGACCAAGCTGGACGGCACCGCCAAGGGCGGGGTGGTGTTCGCGCTGGCCCAGGAATTCGGCATCCCGATCCGCTTCGCCGGCATCGGCGAGCGCCCCGAAGACCTGCGCGTGTTCGATCCGGAAGCCTTCGTCGACGCGTTGCTGCCCGAAGCACTCGGCAGTGCCTGAGGCCGCCACCGCGGTTGCGGCCACGCCACCGCAGGCGTCGGCCGCCGGCGGTGATGACCGGTTCGTCGCGCGGCTGCTGCACTGGTTCGACCAGCATGGCCGCCATGACCTGCCCTGGCAGCACCCGCGCACGCCGTACCGGGTGTGGCTGTCGGAGATCATGCTGCAGCAGACCCAGGTCGCTACGGTCATCCCGTACTTCCTCAAGTTCCTGCAGCACTTCCCCACCCTGCCCGACCTCGCCGCGGCCGACAACGATGCGGTGATGGCGCAGTGGGCCGGGCTCGGCTATTACGCCCGCGCACGCAACCTGCATGCGGCCGCCAAGCGCTGCGTGGACGCCCATGCGGGCGAGCTGCCGCGTGATTTCGATGCGCTGCACGCACTGCCGGGTATCGGCCGCAGCACCGCCGGGGCGATCCTCAGCCAGGCCTGGGACGATCCGTTCGCCATCCTAGATGGCAACGTCAAACGCGTGCTGACCCGCTACCACGGCATCGAAGGATTCCCCGGCCTGCCGGCTGTCGAGCGGCCGCTGTGGACGTTGGCCGAAGCACACGTGGCCCATGTACCAGCCGGACGGATGGCCGATTACACCCAGGCGCAGATGGACCTGGGCGCAACGCTGTGCACCCGCAGCCGACCGGCCTGCGTGATCTGCCCGCTGCAGGACCCCTGCGTGGCGCGCCGCGATGGACGTACCGCCGAACTGCCGACGGCCAAGCCGGGCAAAGTGCTGCCGGAGCGGGAAGCGATGGCCCTGTGGCTACGCGACGGACACGGGCGCGTGCTGCTGCAGAAGCGCCCGGAGACCGGCATCTGGGCGTCCCTGTGGACCCTGCCGCAGGCCGACAGCGGCATGGCGCTGCAGGCGTGGTTCGATGCGAACGTCGACGGGGCCCTGGAAGATGCCGAGGAACTGCCCGTGCTGCAGCACACCTTCAGTCATTACCGCCTGCACCTGCAGGTACTGCGCACCCGCGTGGAAGTCCTGAAACACGCGCATCCGACGCTGCGCTGGGTGGCAGCCGAGGACCTGCCCGCGCTGGGCCTGCCCGCGCCCATCCGCAAGCTGCTGCAGGCGCGCTGAGCGCACGCACCGGTTGGCGTCGGGGCGTGCTCGGAGGCTCCTGGCCGGGAGCCTGACGATGCCCGACGAAGGCCGCCGAGCGTGGCTCGGCGCTACACTATCGCTTCGAATACGAGTACCTGCCCATGCCCCGCACCATTTTCTGCCAGTACCAGCAAGCCGATGCCGAAGGCCTCGATTTCGTGCCCTACCCCGGCGAGCTCGGCCAGCGCATCTTCGCCAACATCGGCAAGCCTGCCTGGAGCGCCTGGCTGGCCCACCAGACCATGCTGATCAACGAAAACCGGCTGTCACCGCGCGATCCCAAGCACCGCGCATTCCTGGAGGAAGAACTGGTCAAGTACCTGTTCGCCGGCAATGCGGAAAAGCCGCCGGGTTTCGTGCCCGAAGCCTGATCATTCCTGGCGCCCTTCGATCTGGGCGTGCCGAAGCTGCTGCTCTGAAGCGCGCAGCGCCTTGACGTCCAGCGGACGGATGCTGCCGATGTAACACGGCATCTGCAGCCCCGGTCCCGGCCCGCGCACCAGGACTTTGTCCAGCCGCGCCGATACCCGCCCGACCCGGCTGGTCAGCCCGATCGCCTGCGCGTACGGCAGGTCCGGGCACGGCCCGGTGAGCTCCAGCAGGAACGCCTGGCCCGGCCGCGTCCAGACCGCCAGTGCGCTGTCGCCCAGTTCGTTCCAGCCGTTCAGGCTGCCCTGGAAGGGCATGTCACTCTGCGGCGCACCGGCGTGGGCGCGGTACAGCGCCAGCCGCTCATCGCTGCTCAATCGCCCGCTGCTGGCACAGGCCGCAAGGCTGACGCACAGGAGGGCAAGGATCAGACGTTTCATGGCAGGACTCCGTGGAGATCAAGCCGATGATGCAACCGCGCCCGTGAACCCGGTAGTGACGGCCGCTGGCCGTCAAAGCAGATGACGGCCAGCGGCCGTCACTACCCTCAGACGTTAGCGTGGGCCAGTGCGTGCAGCTTGCCTTCGCGCAGTTCCAGCACGCGGTCCAGCTTGCGCGCCAGGCTGCGGTCATGGGTGACAAGTACCAGCGAGGTGTGCCGGGCGCGGTTGAGTTCCAGCATCAGCTCGAATACGGTGCCGGCGGTGCGGTCATCCAGGTTGCCGGTGGGTTCGTCGCCGAGCACGCAGGCCGGCTGGTTGACCAGCGCGCGGGCCACGGCGGCGCGTTGGCGCTCGCCACCGGACAGCTCACCGGGTTTGTGCTGCAGGCGATGGCCCAGGCCGACCGACTCCAGCAACTGCCTGGCGCGGTCATTGGCCGCGGCCACTTCACCACCGCCGAGCAGCACCGGCATCATCACGTTTTCCAGCGCTGTGAACTCCGGCAGCAGGTGGTGGAACTGGTACACGAAACCCAGCGCGCGATTGCGCAGCAGGCCACGCGCGCCGTCGGAAAGCGTGGACATCTGCTGGCCGGTGACGAACACCTCGCCCGCACTCGGCGTGTCCAGCCCGCCCAGCAGGTGCAGCAGCGTGCTCTTGCCTGCACCGGAGGCACCGATGATGGCCACGGTTTCGCCGGCGCTGACCTGCAGGTCCAGGCCATCGAACACCGGTGTATGCATCCGGCCTTCGGCGTAGGTCTTGCCCAGCGCCTGCGCGCGGATCACTTCCTGCCCGGGGGAGAAAACCTCATTCATAACGCAGCGCCTCCGCGGGCTGGGTGCGGGCGGCGCGCCACGCCGGGTACAGAGTGGCCAAGAAGCTCATCAGCAGCGCCACCACGGTGATCACCACGATGTCGGCGGTCTGCATGTCGGTCGGCAGGCCGGTGATGTAATACACGTCTTCCGGCAGCAGCTTGACGTTGAACACTGCCTCGATGGCGCCGAGGATGCGTTCCAGGTTGAGGGTCAGGGTGATGCCGCCGATCACGCCGGCGACGGTGCCGATGATGCCGATCAGCGAACCCTGCACCATGAACACCCCCATCACCCCGCCTGGGGTCAGCCCCAGCGTGCGCAGGATGGCGATGTCGGCCTGCTTGTCGGTCACCAGCATCACCTGCGAGGACACCAGGTTGAAGGCGCCCATCGCGATGATCAGCGACAGCAGGATGCCCATCACCACTTTTTCCATGCGCAGCGAGTGGTACAGGTTGGCGTTCTGCTGGGTCCAGTCACTGACCCGGTAAGCACCGCCCAGGCGCTGCGCAAGATCCACCCCGACGGTAAGCGCCTGGTCCATGTCATGCAGCTTCAGGCGCACGCCGGTGGCGCCGTCGATGCGCAGCACACGCTCCAGGTCCTTCATGTTGGCGAACGCGACGCCGCGGTCGATCTCGTTGTAGCCGGCTTCGAAGATGCCGCTGACGGTGAAGCGCTTCATGCGTGGGATCGCGCCCATCGGCGTGCCCTGCACTTCGGCCAGCGTTGCCACCACCTGGTCGCCGACGCCCACGCCCAGCCACTTCGCCAGCTCCTGGCCGAGGATGATGTTGTAACTGCCCTGCGTGAGGCTGTCGAAGCGGCCCTTCTTCATTTTCTCGGCAACCACGGAGACCTTCGGCTCCATCGCCGGGTCCACGCCCTGCACCATCGCGCCCTGCACGCGGGGGCCGCTGATCATCGCCTGGATCTCGATGTACGGCGCGGCACCGGCCACGCGCGGATCCTGGTAGGCCACGTCCACGGCGCGCTGCCAGTCGCTCATCGGCTCGCCGTCGCGGGTGATGGTGGTGTGCGCGGACATCTGCAGCAGGCGGTCGCGGATTTCCTTCTGGAAACCACTCATCACCGCCAGCGTGGTGATCAGTACCGTCACGCCCAGCGCGATGCCCAGGATCGATGCCATCGAAATGAAGGAGATGAAGCCGTTGCGGCGCTTGGCCCGCAGGTAGCGCAGGCCGATGGACACGGGAATGGGTTTGAACATGCAGGTGCGCCAGTAGATTCAGCATATGGTGCCACCTACGGCGGCTTACGGGAAACCTGCCGTGCACGGACGGCCAGACGCAGTTCACGTCGTTGGCCGGGAGACAGCACATCCGGCCAGAAGAGCAGCACGCCGCGCCTTTTCCCCGGGTCCTGCCAGCGCAGCTGCAGCCATGGGCCGCGCACGTGCAGCGCGGGATCTTCCAGTTCCATTCCGTCCAGCAGCAGGGGGCGAGGTGCGTCCTGCAACCACAGCACGCGACAAGGCGCACCCAGCCGCCGCCACAGCAGCACCGCCTGCACCAACCAGCACAGCAGCACGACCGGCGGCTGCAGCCGCACCGGCATCCCACTGGCACCGATCAACCACGGTGCGGCCAGCAATACCATCGCCTCGGCCACGGCCTGCAGCCGCGACGGGCGCCATTCAAGCCTTGAGGGTGCGGATCCGGTCGAGCAAGGGGACGGCGTGTGCATGCGGGCAGGCCTCGTAACCCATGAACCACCGCCACAACTTATCGTCCTCGCAATCGAGCAGGAACAGGAAAACCTCCCGCTCTTCGGCCGGGGCAGCAGCCCACTCGCGGTCGAGGTAATGCTCGAACAGCTGGTCCAGCTCACGCATGCCGCGGCGGCAACGCCAGCGCAGCTTCTTCAACAGGATCGCTTCGTCCATCGTCATTCCCGGATAACGCAACGCCGAGCAGGGCTCGGCGTCGCGGGGTACTTCACGGCAACCGCACCACTCAGGCGCGGCGGGCCATCATCAGCTTCTTGATCTCGGCGATCGCCAGTGCCGGGTTCAGGCCCTTCGGGCAGGTCCGTGCGCAGTTCATGATGGTGTGGCAGCGGTACAGCTTGAACGGATCTTCCAGATCGTCCAGGCGCGCACCGGTGTCCTCATCACGCGAATCGATGATCCAGCGGTAGGCCTGCAGCAGGATCGCCGGGCCCAGGTAGCGCTCGCCATTCCACCAGTAGCTCGGGCAGCTGGTGGAGCAGCATGCGCACAGGATGCACTCGTACAGACCGTCCAGCTTCTTGCGGTCTTCCGGCGACTGCAGGCGCTCGCGGTCCGGCGGTGCCGGAGTCTGCGTGCGGATCCACGGCTTGATCGACGCGTACTGCGCGTAGAAGTGGGTCAGGTCCGGCACCAGGTCCTTGACCACGCTCATGTGCGGCAGCGGGTAGATCGGCACTTCGGCCTTGCCGCAGTCGGCGATGGCGCGGGTGCAGGCCAGCGTATTGGTCCCATCGATGTTCATCGCGCACGAACCGCAGATGCCCTCGCGGCACGAACGACGGAAGGTCAGCGTCGGATCGATCTCGTTCTTGATCTTGATCAGCGCGTCCAGGACCATCGGACCACACGCGTCGAGGTCGATCTCATACGTATCGGTACGCGGGTTGCTGTCGTCGTCCGGACTCCAGCGGTAGACCTTGAAGGTACGCAGGTTCTTCGCGCCGCTGGCGGCGGGGAAGTGCTTACCCTTCGTGATCTTTGAATTCTTCGGCAGGGAAAACTCGGCCATGGCTGCTCTCGTTGGCTCAGGCGGCCCGCGCCGTCAAGGCGCGGATTGCATGGTAGGCGGGGGTCGCGATCAGTACACGCGCGGCTTCGGCGGCACCACGTCGACCTCGTCGGTCAGCGTGTACATGTGCACCGGACGGTAATCGAAGCTGCACTTGCCCTTGTCGTCGACCTTGACCAGCGTGTGCTTGTGCCAGTTGACGTCGTCGCGGTCCGGGAAGTCTTCGTGCGCGTGCGCACCACGGCTTTCCTTGCGCTGCTCGGCCGAGTTGATCGTGGCCACTGCATTGAGCAGCAGGTTGTTCAGCTCGTAGGTTTCGATCAGGTCCGAATTCCAGACCAGCGAGCGATCGCTGACCTTGACGTCCTGGAACGAATCGAAGATGCCGGCCATCTTCTCGCAGCCTTCCTTCAGCGTCTGGCTGGTGCGGAACACGGCGGCATCGGCCTGCATGGTGCGCTGCATGTTGTCGCGGATCACCGAGGTCGGCGTATCGCCCTTGGCGTAACGCAGCTTGTCCAGCAGACCCAGTGCCTTGTCGCAGGCATCGGCCGGCAGCGGCTTGTGCGTAGCGCCCGGCTTGATCGTCTCGGCGCAGCGGTTGGCCACCGCGCGACCGAACACCACCAGGTCCAGCAGCGAATTGGAACCCAGGCGGTTGGCGCCATGCACCGACACGCAGGCCGCTTCGCCGATGGCGTACAGGCCGGGGATCACCGCATCGGGGTTGTCGCCGTCGATGCGCACCACTTCGCCATGGAAGTTGGTCGGGATGCCGCCCATGTTGTAGTGCACGGTCGGGATGACCGGGATCGGCTGCTTGTGCACGTCCACGCCGGCGAAGATGCGCGCGCTTTCGGCGATACCCGGCAGCTTGTCGTCGATCACGCCCGGGCCGAGGTGGGTCAGGTCGAGCAGGATGTGGTCCTTGTGCTCGCCGACGCCGCGACCTTCGCGGATTTCCACGGTCATCGAACGCGCGACCACGTCACGCGACGCCAGGTCCTTGTAGTGCGGTGCGTAACGCTCCATGAAGCGCTCGCCGCTGCTGTTGCGCAGGATGCCGCCTTCGCCGCGCACGCCTTCGGTGATCAGGCAGCCCGCGCCGTAGATGCCGGTCGGGTGGAACTGCACGAACTCCATGTCCTGCATGGCGATGCCCGCGCGCATGGCCAGGCCGCCGCCGTCACCGGTGCAGGTGTGGGCCGAGGTGGCGCTGAAGTACGCACGGCCGTAGCCGCCGGTGGCCAGCACCACGCCCTGGGCGCGGAACAGGTGCAGCGAACCTTCGGCCATGTCGATGGCCAGCACGCCGCGGCAGGTCCCGTCTTCGTCGAAGATCAGGTCCAGTGCGAAGTACTCGATCATGAAGCGCGCATCGTGCTTCAACGACTGCTGGTACAGCGTGTGCAGCATGGCGTGGCCGGTACGGTCGGCCGCCGCGCAGGTGCGCTGCGCCGCCGGGCCTTCGCCGTACTTGGTGGTCATGCCACCGAACGGGCGCTGGTAGATCTTGCCCTCTTCGGTACGGCTGAACGGCACGCCGTAGTGCTCCAGCTCGATGATCGCCGGGATCGCCTCGCGGCACATGTACTCGATGGCGTCCTGGTCACCCAGCCAATCCGAGCCCTTGATCGTGTCGTAGAAATGGTAGCGCCAGTCATCCTCGCCCATGTTGCCGAGCGCGGCGGAGATGCCACCCTGGGCGGCAACGGTGTGCGAACGGGTCGGGAAGACCTTGGTCAGGCACACGGTCTGCAGGCCCTTGGCAGCCAGTCCGAAGGTCGCGCGCAGGCCGGCACCGCCGGCGCCCACCACGACCATGTCGTACTTGTGTTCGGTGATCTTGTAAGCGGACATCTACTCTGTATTCCTGTCTTGGTGCCTGGGTTCAGGCCGCGCCGAGCGCGATGCGGACCACAGCGAACACACTGACGATGGCACCGAGCACGGCGATGAACTTCACCGTGGTCTGCAGCGCGACGGCCAGCAGCGAATTATGGATGTAGTCCTCAAGGACCACCTGCAGGCCGATCTGGGCATGCCAGAACATGGCCACCAGGAACCCGACCACCAGGATCGCATTCCACGGCTTGGCGACGGCGGCCATGGCGGTCGCATGGTCGTCGCCCATCAGGCCGACCACGAACACCAGGAACCAGATCGACAGCACGACCAGCGCGGTGGCGGTCAGGCGCTGGTTGACGAAGTGTTCGGTGCCGGTCTTGGCGGCACCCAGGCCTCGCACGTTCTTCAGCGGGGTGCGGAAACGGCTCATGCGGCACCTCCGGCAAGCAGCACGTAGCCGAACACCAGGGCGGTGATCAGCAGCGAGCCGATCACCGAAATCCACGCGCTGCGCACGAACGAGGGAATGCTCATGCCGATGGCGAAGTCCTGGCACATGTGGCGGATGCCGTTGAGCAGGTGGTAGGCGAAGGCCCAGGTCCATCCGAACAGGATGAGCTGGCCGTACCAGGCACCGGCGTGGTCGGTGAAACAGGTCCAGGACGCGGGACCCATCATCAGGGCGAGCAGGCCGCCGGCAATGATCAGGGCGCCCACCGACAGGATGATGCCGGTGGCTCGATGCAGGATCGAGGCAACCATTTGGATCTGCCAGCGGTACACCTGCAGGTGCGGGGATAGGGGACGTTCTCTGCTCGCCATTCGCTGGGCTCGTTGTCTCGGCTGGGCGGCACAATGCCGCGTTGGCTCAATGCTGGATCAGAAATCGATGCAGCGTCCGTTTTTCTCCCAATCACCGTAGCGCACCGGATCAAGTCCGCCGCGTCCACCGTATTCCTTCTGCTCGGCAGGCATGCCTTCGGGCGCGGGCGCCGTCGGATCCAGCGGGGCTTCAGTTTCGGTGTCGGGAGTGGGGGTTGTTTGGCCTATCATCAGGATTCTCGCAACGCACAAATTCTAGACCTCGTTCACGTGCCTGACAACCTTTCCCCTGATTTAGTTGCATATGCCCTGCTGGAAGACCGCCAGCTGGTCTCCCTTGCCGGCCCCGATGCGGTGACGTTCGCGCAGGCGCAGTTCTCCAGCGATGTGGCCGCGTTGAGCGATTCGCATTGGCACTGGAGTGCGTGGTTGACCGCCAAAGGCCGCACGATCGCGGTGTTTCAGCTCATCCGGCTCAGCTCCGACGCGCTCCTGCTGGTCTTCGCTGACGGTGATGCAGATGCGATTGCTTCGCAGTTGCAGCGTTTTGTGTTCCGTCGGAAGGTGAAGATCACGCGCCGCGACGATCTCCAGGTGCGGGCTGCTTTCGCTGCACCGCAGGCCGCGGTCGGCGCAGCCGTGGCCGGTTCGCTGGAAGAAATGCTTGAACTGGACCTTGGCGGAGCGGATCTGCTGCGGGTGATGCGCATCACCCCGACGGTCGCCGGCATCAAGACGGCGGACGCCGATGCGGTATTGACCGCCGCGTGGCGCCAGGCCGACCTGCGGCTGGGCCTGCCCCGCCTGGTGCCGAGCCAGCGCGAGCACTGGACCCCGCAGCAGCTGGGACTGGATCGGCTGAACGGTTACAGCGTCCGCAAGGGCTGCTACCCCGGCCAGGAAATCGTCGCGCGCACGCATTTCCTGGGCAAGGCCAAGCGGGCATTGCAGCTGCTGCAGCTGTCGGCGCCCGCAGAGCCCGGCGCCAGCGTGGAGCAGGACGGCAGCGTGCTGGGCAGCATCGCCAGCGTGGCCGATCGGCTGGCACTGGCGGTGCTGCCGCTGGAAACCAGCGATGGGGCGCTCAGCGTGGGCGGCGAACCGGCGCAGCGGTTGCCGCTGCACGATGGTTTGGCGCGCTGACCGCGCTTGTAGTGACGACCTTGGTCGGCGCCTTTTCCCGGTGAAGAGCGTGACGACCAACGGTCGTCACCCACCACGACCAACGGTCGTCACCCACCACGGCCGTCACTGACCGGAATCAGGCGCCCAGGCGTTCGCCGGTTTCCGCATCGAAGAAATGCAGCGCATTGGGCTGCACGGCCAGCTTCAGCGTCTCGCCCACTGCCGGCAGCGCACGCGGCGCCACCCGCATGGTCAGCGCATGCTGGCCGCTGACCAGGTTCACGAAGATTTCGTTGCCTACCGGCTCGATGCCTTCGATGCGCGCATCGAAGGTCCATTCGGCACCGATGTCGGCCGGCTGCAGGTGCTCCGGGCGCACGCCCACCGCGATCGGCTTGTCCAGCCAGCGCGGATCGATGGTGGCCTGGCCCAGCGGCGCCGTCCAGTCGCCATCGCGCACCACCACTCCGGCCGCACTGCCCTGCAGGGTGCCACGCAGCACGTTCATCGCCGGGCTGCCGAGGAAGCCCGCCACGAACAGGTTGGCCGGGCGGTCGTACAGCTCCATCGGCGTGTCGATCTGCTGGATCACGCCGTCCTTCAGCACCACGATACGCTGGCCCAGGGTCATCGCTTCGACCTGGTCATGGGTCACGTAGATCATCGTGGTGCCCAGCTTGCGGTGCAGCTGTGCGATTTCGGTGCGCACGCTGTGGCGCAGCTTGGCATCCAGGTTGGACAGCGGTTCGTCCAGCAGGAACACCGCCGGCTCACGCACCAGTGCACGGCCCAGCGCCACGCGCTGGCGCTGACCACCGGACATCGCCTTGGGCAGCTTGTCCATCATGTCGGTCAGGCCAAGCGTCTGCGCCGCTTCACTGATGCGCTTGTCGATGGTGGCCTTGTCGTGGCCGCGCAGCTTCAGCCCGAAGGCCAGGTTTTCGGCCACGGTCATGTGCGGGTACAGCGCGTAGCTCTGGAAGACCATGGCGATGTCACGGTCTTTGGGCGCCACGTCGTTGACCACGCGCTCGCCGATGGTCAGCGTACCGCCACTGATTTCTTCCAGCCCGGCGATCATCCGCAGCAGGGTCGACTTGCCGCAGCCCGACGGGCCGACCAATACCATCAGCTCGCCATCGGCGACCTCGAAGGTAGCGTCCTTCACCGCGACCTGGCCGTTGTCGTAGACCTTGCGCACACCCTGCAACTGCACTTTTGCCATTTCACTCTTCCAGTCCGCCCGTCACCGGGGCTGTTGCACGTGGACTGCCTTCGGCCCTCCCGACGGCAGTGTTTTTGCCTCAGTGCCGCATGACGGCGCCAATGCAATCGAATACAGTTGCACATTCTGCCATGTAAACGTTTTCACGTGGCAGTATCCCTAGGTCGGAACGCATCATCTGCGTCACGATGTACGGACAGTACCCCGCCCGCCCGTGGCGGGTCGTATCGGCAGACGCCGGATGGCCCGTTGCAGCAGGCGGACAAAGCAATGCCAAACCTTCCCCGGAACCCAGCCAGGCAGCGATTGACAACGATGTCACCCGGATCTGAAACTCGAGCGATGCACGATACCCTCTTCCTGTTCGGCGCCACTGGCGATCTGGCCCAGCGCTATCTCTTCCCTTCACTGCTGCGCCTGCTTGGCGATGGCCTGTTGCCGGAAGACTTCAAGGTCCGCGCCCTGGCGCTCTCACCGCATGACACCGCGGCGTTCCGGGACATCCTGCGCCCGCGCCTGCAGCAGGCCATGCCACTGGCCAGCGCCGAGGACATCGCCTCGCTGCTGCAGCGCATCGACTACCGTTCGGTGGACCTGCGCAACGCCGATTCGGTGGCCGAAGCGGTGTCCGACCTGGTCGACCGCCGCTGTGTCAGCTACCTGGCCATTCCGCCGGGCCTGTACATCTCCACCTGCGAAGGCCTGGCCAAGGGCGGCGCGCTGGCGGCTCCGCACCGGCTGATGCTGGAAAAGCCGATCGGCAGCGACAGCGAAAGTGCCGAGCAGATCATCGGCACCATCGGCCAGTGGATCGACGAAGACCGCGTGTTCCGCCTGGACCATTACCTGGGCAAGGCGGCGGTGCAGAACCTGATCGCACTGCGCTTCGGCAATACGCTGCTGGAAGCGGTGTGGAACCGGAACTACATCGAATCGGTGCACATCCTGGTGTCCGAGAGCGAAGGCGTGGACGGCCGCGATGCCTACTACGCACGCTCCGGCGCACTGCGCGACATGGTGCAGAGCCATATCCTGCAGTTGCTGTGCCTGGTGGCGATGGAGCCGCCGGCATCGCTGGAAGCCGATCGCATCCGCGATGAGAAGGTCAAGGTGCTGCGCTCGCTGCGTCCGCTCGATGCCAGGCACGCCGCGCGTGACAGCGTCCGTGGCCGCTATACCGCCGGCACCATCGACGGCCAGCCTTAGCTTGAATAGATGGGTAGTGAAGTCTTTTTATTTGATTTCTTCGTGTTCTTTATCGTTTTTATTTTCATT
>NZ_JBJDOQ010000004.1:104220-140669 GCF_044901215.1 Stenotrophomonas sp. NPDC078853
CCGGCGTCACCGCGCATATCGACAACTGGCGCTGGAGCGGCGTGCCGTTCCACCTGGTCACCGGCAAACGCCTGCCCGAGCGCACCAGCCGCGTGGTGGTGACGCTCAAGCCGGTCACCCACTGGCTGTTCGAGCGCCCGCACCGTGGCCAGGCCACGCCGAACCGACTGGTGTTCCAGCTGCAGCCACAGGAAAACATCGAACTGGGCCTGATGAGCAGCCTGGCCGGCCCGGAATGGGGCGCGCTGGAACTGCAGCCGCTGGAACTGGAGCTTTCCGTGCCGACCGGCCTGCACCGCCGCATCGCCTATGAACGCCTGTTCCTGGATGCCTTCAACGGCAACCATGCGCTGTTCGTACGCGATGATGAAGTGCGCGCGGCCTGGCAGTGGATCGACAGCGTGGCCGATGCCTGGAAGGACGCCGCGCTGCCGCTGCAACCCTACCCCGCCGGTTCGTGGGGCCCGGACGCCGCGGCCGGCTTCCTGCCCGGCGATGTCGATGGCAGCACGGCCGGGGACAAGGCATGACGGTGCTGGCGCAGCCGATCCTGGTCGCCGACATCGGCGGCACCAACGCGCGCTTCGCGCTGGCGGACACGGCGCATGACACGCCCCTGCTGGAAGACAGCATCCGCGAATTCCCGGTGGTGGACTTCCCTTCGCTCGGTGATGCCGCCCGCCACTACCTGCAGGAAGTGGGCGCCGAAGCCAGCCGCGGTGTGTTCGCGGTGGCCGGCCGGGTGGACGGCGATGAAGCCCGCATCACCAATCATCCCTGGGTGATTTCGCGCAGCCGCACCGCCGCCATGCTTGGTTTTACCGAGCTGCACCTGATCAACGATTTCGCTGCCCAGGCGATGGCCATTTCGCTGCTGCAGCCCAAGGATGTGGTGCAGATCGGTGGCGCCAGCTGGAGCCCGCGACGCAGCGGTGCGCCGGCCAACTACGGCGTCATCGGCCCGGGCACCGGGCTGGGCGTCGGCGGGCTGGTGATCCGCCATGACCGCTGCTTCCCGCTGGAAACCGAGGGCGGCCATGTCAGCTTCCCGCCGGGCACGCCGGAAGAAATCCGCATCCTGGAAATCCTCTCGGAAACCTTTGGCCGGGTCTCCAACGAACGCCTGATCTGCGGCCCCGGCCTGGTCAACATCCATCGCGCCGTATGCGAGATGGCGGGTTTCGACCCGGGCCACCTGAAGCCGGCCGACGTCACCGCACGCGCCGGCGCGGGTGATCCGCAGGCGATGCGCGCGGTGGACCTGTTCTGCGCGATCTTCGGCGCCATCGCCGGCGACCTGGTGCTGATCCAGGGGGCATGGGACGGCGTATTCCTGACCGGCGGCCTGGTGCCGCGCATGCTGGAATCGCTGCAGCATTCCGGTTTCCGCCAGCGCTTCGAACACAAGGGGCGCTTCTCTTCGATCATGGGCCGGGTTCCGTCGCTGGCGGTGATCCATCCCAATCCGGGCCTGCTGGGTGCGGCGGCGTACGCCGTCGATGCCGAGTGCGCCGTCGCTGGAGCTGCTGCCTGATGCCTACCCCGTTCTCTTCCGATCGCGTCGAGTTCATCGCCCACCGCGAGGCCGACGGCTGGATCGAAGCGGTCGCCGCCGACATGGCGAAGATCCTCGACCGCGACATCGCCGAACACGGCCGCGCGCGCATGCTGCTGTCCGGCGGCACTACGCCGGCACCGGTGTACCAGGCACTGGCCGAACTGGACGTGCATTGGGACCGCGTGGAAGTGAGCCTGGCCGATGAGCGCTGGCTGTCGCCGCAGGATCGCGACAGCAACGCCCACCTGGTCCGCGAAAGCTTCCTGCAACGCGCCGAAGGGGCTCATTTCGATCCGCTGGTGCGCATCGGCAAGCCGTTGCCTGAGTGCGTCTATACCGCCAACCTGCAGGCGCAGTACAGCCTGCCACCCAGCCTGGTGGCGCTGGGCATGGGCAATGACGGGCATACCTGCTCGCTGTTCCCTGGCTCGCGCGACTTGCAACGCGCGCTGGAAAGCACCCTGCCCTATGCCGCACTGGACGCGACCGGTTGCCCCGGCTCGAACCAGTGGCCGCTGCGCATCACGCTGACCCCGCACGGCCTGCGCGCCTGCCGCCAGCGCCTGCTGCTGCTGCGTGGCAAGCAGAAACTGGAAGTCCTGCAGCACGCACTGGACAGCAACGATGTCCAGCAGTACCCGATCCTCGCCGCCATCGACCAGCCCGGCCCGCGCCTGCGCGTGCACTGGGCCGACTGATCCGACGTTCCCTCTCGCCACCTCTTCCACGCTGGTAGCCAATGAGTCTGCATCCGCAACTGCACGCCATCACCGAGCGCATCGTGCGCCGCAGCGCCGCTTCGCGCGCCGCTTACCTGGCCGGCATCGACGCCGCCCTGCGCGATGGCCCGTTCCGCAGCCGCCTGAGCTGCGGCAACCTTGCCCACGGGTTCGCCGCCTGCGGTGGCACCGACAAGGGCCGCCTGCGTGGCGGGGTGACGCCGAACCTCGGCATCATCACCTCCTACAACGACATGTTGTCGGCGCACCAACCGTTCGAGAGCTATCCCGAGCAGATCCGTGAGATCGCCCGCGAATGGGGCGCGACCGCGCAGGTGGCCGGCGGCGTGCCGGCGATGTGCGACGGCGTGACCCAGGGCCGCGGCGGCATGGAGCTGTCGCTGTTCTCGCGCGATGTCATCGCCCAGTCCACCGCCATCGGGCTCAGCCATGACATGTTCGATGCGGCGATCTACCTCGGCGTGTGCGACAAGATCGTGCCGGGCCTGCTGATCGGCGCGCTGGCCTTCGGCCACCTGCCCTCGGTGTTCGTGCCGGCCGGCCCGATGACGCCGGGTATTCCGAACAAGCAGAAGGCCGAAGTGCGCGAGCGCTATGCCGCCGGCGAAGCCACCCGCGAGGAACTGCTGGAAGCCGAAGCGGCCTCCTACCACGGCGCCGGCACCTGCACGTTCTACGGCACGGCCAACTCCAACCAGGTGCTGCTGGAAGCGATGGGCGTGCAGCTGCCGGGTGCCTCGTTCGTCAACCCCGAGCAGACCCTGCGCGGCGCGCTGACCCGCGAAGCGACCGTGCGTGCGCTGGAAATGACCGCGCTGGGCGATGACTACCGCCCCATCGGGCGGATCATCGACGAGCGCGCGATCATCAACGCGATCGTCGCCTTGATGGCCACCGGCGGTTCGACCAACCACACCATCCACTGGATCGCGGTGGCCCGCGCCGCCGGCATCGTGGTGACCTGGGACGACATGGACCAGCTGTCCCAGCTGATCCCGCTGCTGACCCGGGTGTACCCCAATGGCGAGGCCGACGTGAACCGCTTCGCGGCCGCAGGCGGCCCCGCCTTCGTGTTCGGCGAGCTGATCCGCGCCGGGCTGATGCACGGCGACATCGTCACCGTGGCACGCGGTGGCATGGCCGACTACGCGCGCGAGCCACGCCTGCAGGACGGCCAGGTGGCCTGGGTGGACGGCATCATCCGCAGTGCTGATGAAGACGTCGCACGCGGCGTGGACAATCCCTTCGAAAGCCAGGGCGGCCTGCGCCTGCTGCGCGGCAACCTCGGTCGTTCGCTGATCAAGCTTTCGGCGGTGAAGCCGCAGTACCGCAGCATCGAGGCCCCTGCGGTGGTCGTGGATGCGCCGCAGGTGCTGAACAAGCTGCATGCCGCCGGCCTGCTGCCGCAGGACTTCGTGGCCGTGGTGCGTTACCAGGGGCCGCGCGCCAACGGCATGCCGGAACTGCATTCACTGGCACCGTTGCTGGGCCTGCTGCAGAACCAGGGCCGGCGCGTGGCGCTGGTGACCGATGGGCGCCTGTCCGGCGCGTCGGGGAAGATTCCCGCAGCGATCCACATGACCCCGGAAGCGGCGCGTGGCGGCCCCTTGGGCAAGCTGCGCGAGGGCGACATCATCCGCCTGGATGGTGAGGCCGGCACACTGGAAGTTCTGGTCGACGAGGCCGAATGGGCGGCGCGCACGCATGCGCCGAACACCGCGCCGGCAGCCAATGATCTGGGACGCAATCTGTTCGCGGTCAACCGCCTGGTGGTGGGACCGGCCGACCAGGGCGCGATCTCGATTTCGTGCGGGCCGGCGGCCGCCGATGGCAGTGCGTGGGATTACGATGCGGAATATGAGCTGGGGCATGATGCCGCGGCGGCGGATGCGCCACATGAGGCGAAGGACGCCTGAGGCGCATTGCGCGGCGGGTTGGTCGGCTGTCGGTGGCGGTGGGAATGCCGCCGCCAGGACCCGCCGTGAACCCATCCATGGGGCTTGCACTCGCGCGTCGTGCGCGAGAGCGGTCCCGGCGGCGGCATTCCCACCGCCACCTCGGACACATGTCGGCGCATCCACGCGTCGCAGACAAATAAAAAGGAAAAGCAGGGCATGAGCATTCAGCAGCATCAGGTGCGGGCGGCGGAATTGTTGACGGCGGCGGGGATCCTGCCGGTGGTGACGGTGCATACGCTGGATCAGGCGCGGGCGGTCAGTGCGGCGCTGCTGGAAGGCGGCCTGCCGGCCATCGAGCTGACCCTGCGTACGCCGGTGGCGATGGACGCGCTGGCGATGTTGAAGCGCGAGCTGCCGGGCGTGGTGGTCGGTGCCGGCACGGTGCTGACGGTGGAGCAGATGCAGCAGTCCATCGATGCCGGCGCGGATTTCCTGGTCACTCCGGGCACTCCGGCGCACATGGCCGATGCGCTCGCCGCTGCGCCGCTGCCGGTGGTTCCCGGGGCGGCGTCACCGACCGAACTGCTGGCGCTCTACGCGCGCGGTTTCCGGGTCTGCAAGCTGTTCCCGGCGACCGCCGTGGGTGGGCTGGCGATGATCAAGGGCCTGGCCGGACCGGTGCCGGACCTGAAGCTGTGCCCGACCGGTGGCATTACCGAAGACAGCGCCGCAGAGTACCTGGAGCAGAAGAACGTGGTCTGCATCGGCGGTTCGTGGATGGTGCCGGGCAACTGGATCGCCGACGGAGCGTGGGACAAGGTGCGCGATGCGGCTGCCGGTGCGGCGAAGATCGTGGCGCGGGTGCGCGGTCGCTGAGCAAGAGCGTGACGACCAACGGTCGTCACCCACCACGACCAACGGTCGTCACCCACCACGACCCGTGGTCGTCACCCACCGCCCACCACGCACCACCCACCCCCCATCGCGGTTACATCGGGCGTGCGGGGTCCACCAGGCCGTACTGGCTGGCCATGCGGGCCAGTGCGATGTTGTCGTGGATTCCCATCTTTTCGAACAGGCGCGCCTTGTGCGTGTTGATGGTCTTGGCGCTCAGGCTGAGCCGGCGCGCGATGTCTTCCTGGCGCAACCCCTGGGTCAGCAGCAGGGCCACTTCCAGTTCGCGCGGCGACAGGCTGTCGAACGGCGAGGCACTGCCTTCCACCGTGGACAGGGCCAGGTTCTGCGCGATGTTGCTGCCCAGGTAACGCCGCCCAAGTGACGCATCGCGAACCGCGCGCAGCAGTTCCTGCGCGTTGCAGCCTTTGCTGATGTAGCCCGATGCACCGGCTTCCAGCAGGCGCTTGGGCATCGGCCCGTCTTCCAGCACCGACACGATGACGACCCGCGTGGCCTCCTGGCCGCGCACGATCCGTTCGGTGACTTCCAGCCCGCTGACGCCCGGCAGGTGGAGATCGCACAGCACCACGTCCGGCTTCAGTTGCCGGATCTCGCGCAGCGCATCTTCGCCGCACTCTGCCTCGCCGATGACCTCCATATCGGTTTCGCCGGACAGGATCATCTTCATACCGGTGCGGACCAGCGCGTGGTCGTCCACCAGATAGACACGAATCGTCATGCATCTTCCCCTTTCACTACCGCTTCCGACTTCCACGGTAGGTACCGGGAAGACGTCCCACAAGCGCAGTTCCCGACACCTTGTTCCGAATTGCGGCGGGAATCACATTGCCCCGGCTCTGGCATTCCGGGGACCGCCATGATTGGTCCTTTCAGATCAATATAGCCTACTAACGACCCGATCTTTATGATTCATTCACGCCACTGGAACATCTGCGCCTCCGCGCCAAGGCCGGCGCTGGCGGAACATCACCAGGTAACACCCAACCACCCAGACCAGCGCAGCGCACCAGCCGGCCAGGATGTCGGAAGGGTAATGCACGCCCAGGTAGACCCGGGAAACGCTGACCAGCACCGCGAACAGCGGCGCCAGCACGGCAACCGGCCAGCGCCAGCGGGTGTTCCAGGCCAGCAGCACGGCCACGCAGGCGAAGGTCATCGACCCCATCGCGTGGCCACTGGGGAAGCTGTAGGTCGATTCCGGCGCGATCGATTCCCACAGGCTCGGCCGGTCACGCTGGAAGAACTGCTTGCTGCCCATGTTCAGCAGCGCCGAGCCGACGAAGCCGATGGCGGCAAAGGCGGCTTCACGCCATCGTTTGAACCACAACAGCGCCGCCACGATGACCACATCGGCCGGGATCAGGAACCACTCGTAGCCGAGCCGGGTGATGATCACCACCATCTGGTCCAGTACCGGCCCGTGCCAGCCATGCAGGCGCCACAACAACGGCGCGTCGAAATGGAAGGCCTCGAACTCGTGTACTTCATCGGCAAGCTCGACGAACACCGCCAGCGGCAACAGCACGCCGGCGAACAACAGCACGAACCGCCAGGCATTGCGCGAGAGCCAGTGCCGGACGCCGGCAGCCTCTTCCTCCGAGCCGGCCGTCATCCCCGACTTACCCGGCGCTTCGGACATAGTTCTGTTCGACGTAGTCGTCTATCAGCTTGACGAAATCCTGGGCGATGTTCTCGCCGCGCAGGGTGATCTTCTTCTCGCCATCGACGAACACCGGCGCGGCGGGCGCCTCCCCGGTACCCGGCAGCGAAATGCCGATGTTGGCGTGACGCGACTCACCCGGCCCGTTGACGATGCAGCCCATCACGGCCAACGTCATGTTCTCCGCCCCGGGATGTTCGATCTTCCACAGCGGCATGCGTTCGCGCACGTGATTCTGAACCACTTTCGCCAGCTCCTGGAAGAACTCGGAGGTGGTGCGGCCACAGCCCGGGCAGGCGGTGACCAGCGGGGTGAACGCACGCTGCCCGGTGGTCTGCAGCAGCTCCTGGGCGACGATCACTTCCTGGGTCCGCGACTGGCCCGGTTCGGGCGTGAGCGAGATCCGGATGGTGTCACCGATGCCTTCCTGCATCAGCACCGCCAGCGCCGCCGCCGAGGCGACGATGCCCTTGCTGCCGATGCCGGCTTCGGTCAGGCCCAGGTGCAGGGCGAAGTCCGAACGCTGGGCAAGATCCCGGTACACCGCGATCAGCTCCTGCACGCCACTGACCTTCGCCGAGAGCACGATGCGATCGCGTGGCAGGCCGAGTTCGACCGCGGTTTCGGCCGAATCCAGCGCAGACCGGATCAATGCTTCGCGCAGCACGCGGCCGGCATCCCACGGTTGTTCGCGCTGGGTGTTCTCATCCATCAACCGGGCCGCCAGCGACTGGTCCAGCGAGCCCCAGTTGGCACCGATGCGTACCGGCTTGCCGTAGCGGATCGCGAACTCGATCAGCTGCGCGAACTGCAGGTCTTTCTTCTTGCCGAAGCCGACGTTGCCCGGATTGATGCGGTACTTGGCCAGGGCCTCGGCACAGGCCGGCTCGGCGCTCAGCAGCTGGTGGCCGTTGTAATGGAAGTCACCGATCAGCGGCACCTCGATGCCCATCATCGCCAGCTTGTCGACGATGCGCGGAATGGCCGCGGCGGACTCGGGGTTGTTGACGGTCAGGCGCACCATTTCCGAACCGGCCCGCCACAACTCGGCGACCTGCTTGACGCTGGACGCCACGTCGGCGGTATCGGTGTTGGTCATCGACTGCACCACCACCGGCTTGCCACCGCCCACCACCACGCCGCCAATGCGGACAGGCTGGGTCAGTCGGCGCGGCCAGGAGGTGGGCTCGGCGGGCGGTGTCGGTCGGGAAACGGCGTCATGCATCGCAATATTCTAGCGCTGCTGCGCGACCGTCGGGTGACTCCCATTCAGCCGCGGTGGCATGTGCGGCCGATTGTCGCAGGCGGTACACGCGGGCAACGCATACGATGGCCATCATGACATCCCCCGATGCCCCCTTCCTGCAGACCCTGTGCAGCCTGCGCTGGCTGGCCACCGCCGGGCAGGCGGCCACCATCCTGGTCGCCACGTGGGTGCTTGGCCTGCCCCTGCCCCAGGTTCCGCTGTGGGCCGGCGTGGCCGTGCTGGCGCTGTTCAACACCTACGCCCAGCTGCGCGTCCACGGCACTGATACCGCCCCGGTGACCGCATTCGGGCACATCCTGGTGGATGTGACCGTGCTGACCTGGATGGTCGGCTGGAGTGGCGGCATCACCAATCCGTTCGGCTCGCTGTTCCTGATCCTGATCGCCCTGGCGGCGCTCGCCCTGCCGGCACGCTGGACGCTGGCGGTGGCCGCTGCCTGCCTGATCGGCTACTGCGTCAGCGCAGCGTTCGGCCTGCCGCTGCCCGCAGGCGGCTACTTCGCGCCGGAAGTCCTGCAGCAGTGGGGCGTGGTGGCGAATTTCCTGATTTCGGTGACGGTCGTGCTGGCGTTCTCCACGCGGCTGGCCATCGCCCTGCGCCAGCGCGAACACGAACTGTCGCTGCTGCGGGAGCGCTTCGCACGCAACGAAGGCATCGTCGCACTGGCCACCCATGCGGCCTCGGTCGCCCACGAACTCAATACGCCGCTGGCGACGATGACCCTGCTGGCCGACGACATCGCCGAGCAGAACCAGAGCACCGACGTGCGCGACGACGTGGAAACCCTGCGCGAGCTGCTGGTGCAGTGCCGCGAACGGGTATTGGCGCTGGCCGCGCCGGCGTCGCCGGATGCCCCCGGTCGCGGACCGTCCACCGCCCTGCAGGTGCTGGAACAGTGGCGACTGGTGCGCCCGACCATCACCCTCACCCGCAACCCCGACGCCCCGCTGACCCGGCCGCTGGATGCCGGCGTGGGCCACCTGCTGATGGTCCTGCTGAACAACGCCGCCGAAGCCGGCGAACAGGTCGGGCGCGCGGAAGTGGAGCTGTCGCTGCGCATCGAGGGCGACGATCTGGTCGGCGAGGTGCGCGACTTCGGTCCCGGCTTCGACACGCGCAAGGCGGTGCTGCCCGGCACCTTGTTCAGCTCCAGCAAGAGCGAAGGCATGGGTGTGGGACTGGCCCTGTCCCACGCCACCATTGAACGCCTGCACGGTGAAATGTGGATGCGTCCGGCGCAGGGCGCCGGCAGCCGCGTCGGCTTCCGCATCCCCCTGGTCCCCCGCGAGGAAACGCCATGAACACGCCCTTCCCCACCCCGGCCTCGCTGCACGGTGATGGCCTGCTGGTCGATGATGACGAGCTGTACCTGCGCACCCTGCAGCGCAGCCTGGCACGCAAAGGGCTGGAGACGCGCACGGCGCAGGATTCGGCCAGCGCCCTGCTGCTGGCACGGCAGCAGCCGCCGGCGTTCGCCCTGATCGACCTGAAGCTTGGCAGTGAGTCCGGACTGGCGCTGATCCAGCCGCTGCGCGCACTGCGCGCGGACATGCGCATCCTGCTGGTGACCGGCTATGCCAGCATCGCGACCGCGGTGGAGGCGATCAAGCTGGGCGCGGACGATTACCTGCCCAAGCCGGCCACGGTGCCGATGATCCTGCGCGCACTGGGCGAAGAAGATGACGGTCCCGACGACGACGGCGAGCTGGATCTGCCCGATGCGATGACACCGATCAGCCGGCTGCAGTGGGAACACATCCAGCAGGCGATGCATGAGACCGGTGGCAACGTGTCAGCCGCAGCGCGCCTGCTGGGCATGCATCGGCGCTCGCTGCAGCGCAAGCTGGCCAAGCGGCCGAGCCCGGAGCCTTTGCGCTAGGCACGGTAGCGCCGGGGGATGGCAACCGCGTGACGACCAACGGTCGTCACCCACCAAGGCCCTGACGGCCAGCGGCCGTCACTACCGCAGGCCGCGCCCGGGTTTTACCTCAGCAGGCCCAGCACTTCCAGGGTCAGCGGATCGGTGATCTCCACCGCCTCGCCCTGCAGCGCCGGCAGCAGCTGCCCGGCAAGCTGCTTGCCCAGCTCCACGCCGAACTGGTCGAAGGCGTTGATGTTCCAGATCACCGACTGTACGTACACCGCGTGCTCGTACATCGCGATCAGCGCACCCAGCGCCTGCGGGGTCAGCGCATCGAGCAGGATCAACGTGCTCGGCCGGCCACCGGGATAATCGCGGTGCGGATCGTCGCTGGACTGGCCATTGGCCAGCGCTTCGGTCTGCGCCAGCAGGTTGGCCAGCAGCGCCTGGTGGTTGACCGTGTAGGGATTGTCACTGCGGACACAGCCGATGAAATCGGCCGGGATCACGCTGGTGCCCTGATGCAGCGCCTGGAAGAAGCTGTGCTGCACATCGGTGCCCGCCCCGCCCCACCACACCGGCACGGTATCGCTGGCGACCGGCTGGCCGTCACGCTGCACGCGCTTGCCCAGGCTTTCCATCACCAACTGCTGCAGGTAAGCCGGCAGCAACGCCAGGCGCTGGTCATAGGTCATCACCGCGTGCGTGGCATGGCCCAGCACGTTGCGGTTCCAGATATCGGTCAGGGCGTGCAGCACTGGCAGGTTGCGCTCCAGCGGCGCATCCAGTGCGTGCGCGTCCATCTGCGAGGCGCCTTCGAGCAAGGCTTCGAAACGCTCGAAGCCGATCGCCAGCGCGATCGGAAAACCGACCGCCGACCACAGCGAATAGCGGCCGCCGACCCAGTCCCACATCGGCAGCACGCGGCTGGAGGCGATGTCGAAGGCCTTGGCGGCACGCTCGGGGTTGGCGCTGACCGCATACAGGCGTTCGCTGCCGCCCAGCCAGTCGTGCAGGATCTGCCCGTTGAGCAGCGTCTCCTGGGTACCGAACGTCTTGGAGATCAGCACGCCGGCGGTGCGCGCCGGATCCAGCGTGGCCAGCGTGCGCTGCATGGCGGCGCCATCCACGTTGGACACGAAATGCACGCGCAGGCGGCTGCCATCCACCGGACGCAGGGCGTCGGCAACCAGTCGCGGGCCAAGGTCCGAGCCGCCGATACCCACGCTCACCACATCGGTGACGCCGCTGCTTTCCAGCGCGCGCACCAGCTCGCCCATCCGCTGGCGGACCTCGCGCGCGGTGGCGTAGGCATCGGCAGCCACCGGCGCATCGACCACATCACCGCGCAGCGCGGTGTGCAGCGCGGCGCGGCCTTCGGTGAGGTTGACCTGCTCGCCGCGGAACAGGCGCGCGATGGCGCCGCCGACATCGCGGTCAGCGGCCAGCGACAGCAATGCCTGCAGGGCGGCGGCGTCGTATTTCTGCCGCGCGAAGTTGACGTACAACGGACCGACCCGCAGTGCCAGATCCTTTACCCGGCCGGGTTCGGCCGCGAGCAGGTCGGGGATGCGCGCGCCACGCAGGCGCTGGGCATGGGAGTGAAGCGTGTCGAGTCCGTTGTTCGTTGTCATGCGGCCTGGGTCGGGATGCTGTCGTTGGTATGGGAGATCTGGTTGTTGCCATCCACATATACCAGCTTCGGCCGGAAGCTGTCTGCTTCCTGCTCGCTCATCGTGGCGAAGGCAGCGATGATGATGATGTCGCCGACCTGCACGTGACGGGCGGCGCCGCCATTGAGCGAGACCACGCCGCTGCCGGCTTCGGCACGGATGGCATAGGTGCTGAACCGGGCGCCGTTGGTGACGTCCCAGATATGCACCTGCTCGAACTCACGGATGCCCGTGGCCGCCAGCAGGTTGTCGTCGATCGCGATCGACCCTTCGTAGTTCAGCTCCGAATGGGTGACGGTGGCGCGGTGGATCTTGGTCTTCAGCAGGGACAGGTGCATGGCACAGGCAACGCGGTAAAGGAAAGTCGGGATTCTACCACTTGGGGGATTGGCGAAAGCGGCGTGCGACGCCAGTCAGACAGCGGTTCAGGTCCCGCCTGCCACGCACGATTCCCGAAAGCGCGACGGTTCACCGTGCGGTGAACTGGGGATTCCATCCAGGAGCTGCCATGTTCGCCACCCTCAGCCGTGCCAAGGATTTCGACCAGCTTGTCCGCCGCTTCTCCGGCCCCACCCGGATCGGCGATGCTCCCGCAGAACCCCGGCCGAGACAGCTGCGCTCGGTTGCCGTACGCAACCTGCACCGAGCGACGGCCGCGCCACAGCCGCGCTCTGCGCAGCGGCCGCCCGCGTCGCAGCCGGCCGCTGCACCGGTCGCGGACAAGGCAAAGGCCAAGGCCAAGGCCAAGGACATTGCCAAGGTGGAGGAGCCGCTGCAGTTCCCCGCCACCGGCATCTATGCCGCGCACCCGATGCTGCGCAAGATCGCGAACCTGGAAGCCAGGCTGTCGCGGGCGGCCTGGGACGAAGCCGAACAGGCGGACAAGGCAAGGTCGGTGGCCAGCGGCTTCCGCTACTTCGTGTGCAGTGCTGCCCCCGTTCCGGCGACCGGCAGCGGGCGGGCCGATCCGCCGCCCGAGCCGACCCTGCTCGATCTGGAATCAACCAGGGCGATGGAGATCGCAGTGCGGATCCATGAAGCGCGGATAGCCTGCGGGCAGCCGGTCTACCCTGATAGGACCTGGTACCGCAAGGGGCTGGTCCAGCAGGCGCTGGAACAGCTGTAGAAAAACGGGGTCACGACCTCCCCTCGCAACTCCGCGCTCAGAACTCGAGGTTGTCGATCAGCCGGGTGCTGCCCAGCCGCGCGGCGATCAGCGCAACGCGCGGCCCACCCTCGTGCGGTGGCTCGATCAGGTCCGGCGTACGCAGCGCCGCATAGTCCACCTGGAATCCCGCAGCCTGCAGGGCAGCGGCCGCATCGGCTTCGATGCGCTCACGCGACAGCCCGGTGATGTAGCCTTCGCGCATGCCCTGCAACACACGATGGATGGTCGTCGATGCCGGGCGCTGCACGCCATCCAGGTACTGGTTGCGCGAACTCATCGCCAGGCCGTCGTCTTCGCGCACGATGTCCCCGCCGACGATCTGGATCGGGAAAGCCAGGTCGGCCACCATCTGGCGGATCACCGCAAGCTGCTGGTAGTCCTTCTTGCCGAAGGCGGCCACGTCGGGCTGCACCTGGTTGAACAGGCGTGACACGACCGTGCAGACACCATCGAAGTGCCCGGGGCGATGCGCCCCTTCCAGCAGCCCGCTGATCCCGGGCACGCTGACATTGGCCGCCAGCTCCACGCCGAACGGATACATCGATTCCACTGTCGGCAGCCACAGCACGTCGCAGCCGGCCGCTTCCAGGCCACTGGTATCGGCCTCGGGCGTGCGCGGATAGCGGGTGAAGTCTTCGTTCGGCCCGAACTGGGTCGGGTTGACGAACACGCTGGACACCACGCGATCAGCGTACTGCCGTGCCAGCGCGACCAGCGAGTAGTGGCCTGCATGCAGGTTGCCCATGGTAGGCACCAGCGCCACGCGCAGGCCTTCGCGCTTCCAGCCGCTGACGGTCGCGCGCAGCTGGGCAAGTTCGGTAATGGTCTGGATCATGAGGCGTAGGCGTGCTCGGTGTCGGGGAAGGTGCCGTTGCGCACGGCCTCGGCGTAGGCGCGGGTGGCGCCAGCTACCGAACCGCCTTCGGCAAGGAAATCCTTGACGAATTTCGGCCGGCGATGGCCGCTGTCCAGGCCCAGCATGTCATGCATCACCAGCACCTGTCCGTCGCACTGCGGGCCAGCCCCGATGCCGACGGTCGGCACCGCAACAGCGGCGGTGACCTCGGCGGCAACCGGCGTGGGCAGGCATTCAAGCACCACCATGCTGGCACCGGCGGCGACCACGGCCTTGGCGTCCTCCACCAGTTGGCGGGCAGCATCGCCACGGCCCTGCACGCGGTAGCCGCCCAGGCGCAGCACCGACTGCGGGGTCAGTCCAAGATGCGAGCACACCGGGATTTCGCGCTCCACCAGGTGGCGGATGATATCCAGCTTGAAGCCGGCGCCTTCGATCTTGACCATCTCCGCGCCCGCCTGCAGCAACTGCAGCGACGCATCGAAGGCACGTTCCGGGGTGGCGTCGGCGCCAAACGGCAGGTCGGCAATCAGCAGCGCGCGCTGCAGCACGCGGGCCACCGCGCCGGTGTGGTAGACCATGTCGGCCACGGTCACCGGCAGGGTCGAATCGTGCCCCTGCACGACCATGCCCAGCGAATCGCCGACCAGGATCAGGTCGACCCCGTTGGCGTCGAAGGTACGGGCGAAACCGGCGTCGTAGGCGGTCAACATGACCAGCTTCTGGCCATTGCGCTTGGCCTCGGCCAGCGCCGGGACGGTCCAGGGCTTGCTGTCTGCGTGGGTGCTCATCAGGAAATAACCGGGGGTGATAACCGCTCCATTATCTCCTTATCGGCACGATCCCGCTGGCTGTTACCTGCATCACTGCATCCCGCACGCGACCATGCCCGGGAATCACCAGGTCCGGCGCTACTTCGGCCAGCGGCACCAGCACGAACGCGCGCTGGTGCAGGTACGGATGCGGCACCTGCAGGCGCGGCAGGTCGATCACCTGGTCGCCATACAGCAATAGGTCCAGGTCCAGCAGGCGCGGGCCCCAGTGAACGGCCGGATCGCGCACCCGGCCGAAGCCGGTTTCCAGTACCAGCAGGGCATCGAGCAAGGCCAGTGGCGGCAGGTCGGTCTGGACGCAGGCCACCGCATTGACGAACGGCGGCTGGTCCTGGTTGCCCCAGGCCGGGCTGGCATACAGCAGCGAAGCGCGGGTCAGTTCGGTACCGGCCAGTCCGTCCAGCGCCTCGATCGCCGCACTGACCGTGCTGGCGGCGTCACCGAGGTTGGCGCCCAGGCCGATCCATGCCCTGACCACCCCGCTTACTCGGCAGCCGGTGCGCCGGGGGCACCCGGGCGACGACGGCGACGACGACGCTTGCGCGGCTCCTCGCCCACCTCTTCGGCGTCATGCGTGTGCAGGTCGTCCAGCGCGCTTTCCAGCTCACGGCCGGACTGCTGCTGGGCTTCGCGCCAGAACGCCACGTCGCCTGCGTGTTCGCTGGAAGCCACCTGGCGCAGGATCAGGAAGTCGAACGCCGCGCGGAACCGCGGGTGGGTCAACGTGCGGAACACGCGCTTGCGCTGGCGCGAGCCGAAGCGCGCCTGCAACAGCCAGATTTCCTGCATCGGCAGCGAGAAGCGCCGCGGCAGTGCGATGGTGGTCAGCTGGTGCAGGGTCACCCGGTCGGCGGCGCGACGCTGCGCTTCTTCTTCGGCCACACCCTGCTTGAGCAGCGTGGCCTGGGTGCGGCAGAACGCCGGCCACAGCAGCAACGCGAACAGGAACGACGGCGACACCGGCTCGTCGTTGGCCACGCGCTGGTCGGTGTTGGCCAGGCCTTCGATCAGCATGCGGCGCAGCGCGCCACTGCGGTTGGAACGCAGCGCCTTGCCACTTTCCGGGAACATCACATCGAACAGGCCGTAACGCTCCAGGCCTTCGAAGCTGGCCACGCCGTGTCCGCCCAGGAACAGCTTGAGCACTTCCTCGAACAGGCGCGCCGGGGCGGCTTCGTTGAGCAGCTTGGCAAGCTGCGGGATCGGCGCGGCGGTCTTTTCCTCGATCTGGAAACCGAGCTTGCCGGCCAGTCGCACGGCACGCAGCATGCGCACGGGATCTTCGCGGTAACGCTGTTCCGGATCGCCGATGAGCTTCATCAGGCGGGCCTGCACGTCCTCGAATCCGCCGGTGTAATCACGCACCGAGAAATCCTCGATCGCGTAGTACAACGCGTTGCAGGTGAAGTCACGGCGGATGGCATCGTCTTCGATGGAGCCGTACACGTTGTCGCGTACCAGCATGCCGTTTTCCATCTCGCGGTCGCCGCTGCCGTCATCGATGTTGGCGCGGAAGGTGGCCACTTCGATGATCTCGCGGCCGAACACCACATGCGCCAGGCGGAAGCGTCGACCGATCAGGCGGCAGTTGCGGAACAGCTGCTTGACCTGTTCGGGCGTGGCGTCGGTGGCCACGTCGAAGTCCTTGGGGTGGCCATTGACCAGCAGGTCGCGCACGGCGCCACCCACCAGGTAGGCGCCGAAGCCGGCATCGCGCAGGCGGTACAGCACGCGCACGGCGTTGGGGCTGATGTCCTTGCGCGAGATGGTGTGCTGGTCGCGCGGGATGACGCGCAGGCTTATCGGGGTTGTCACGGAGGGAATGATGTTGGCGCTTCCGGTTGAAGTTTCGGGATTGCCCAATGGCATCGAGATGCATATACTAGCGCGCCTGCCCCGGCAGTGACACTTCAAACGCTCCCTTCGTCTAGAGGTTAGGACGTGGCCCTCTCAAGGCTAAAACAGGGGTTCGAGTCCCCTAGGGAGCACCAGTCACTGCAGCAGGAAGCAAGAAACCCGCCATGAGCGGGTTTTTTTTGTGCCTGTGCGTTGCGGGTCGAGGCCGGCCGCCGAAGGCCCGGCGCCGTGGCGCCGGACCCGCTGCACGGCTCAGCCTTCCATCTGTTCCAGTTCCTTGCCCTTGGTCTCGCGCACATAGCGGATGACGAAGAAGATCGACAGGAACGCGGCCACCGCATAGATGCTGTACGCACCGGCCAGGCCGATGCCGGCCAGCAGGATCGGGAAGGTCACGGTGATGGCGAAGTTCGAGGTCCACTGCGCCGCACCGGCCACGGCCAGCGCCGAACCGCGGATCTGGTTGGGGAACATTTCGCCCAGCATCACCCACATCACCGGGCCCCAGGACATGTTGAAGAACACCACGTAGACGTTGGCCGCCACCAGCGCCAGCCGTCCCATGCCATCGGACAACTGCAGCTTGCCATCGACCAGGCTGCCGCTGGAGAACGCCACCACCATCAACGCCAGCGAGAGCGCCATGCCGACCGAGCCCACCCACAGCAGCGGCTTGCGGCCGATGCGGTCGATCAGCACCACCGTCACCAGGCACGCACCGATGCTGAGCGCACCGGACAGCACGTTGATCAGCAGCGCATCGTTTTCGGAGAAGCCCACCGCCTGCCACAGCACAGCGCCGTAGTAGAACACCACGTTGATGCCGACCAGCTGCTGCAGCACGGCCAGCCCGATGCCCACCCAGACGATGCCGCGCAGCTTGCCGGTGGCCTTGTCCTTGAGATCGGCAAACGAAGGCCGCTGCTGGTCCTGAGCCAGGCTGGACTCGATTTCACCGAGTTTGGCCTGCGCCTCCACCGCGCCGTACAGGCGCGTCAGCACCGACAAGGCGTCCGATCTGCGGCCCTTGGCCACCAGGAAGCGCGGGCTTTCCGGGATCACCAGCAGCAGCGCCAGGAACAGCAGCGAAGGAATGGCCTGCATCCAGAACATCCAGCGCCATGCCTGCTGTCCCAGCCACAGCACTTCGGTGGAGGCCCCGGCCGCGCGCGCCAGCAGGAAGTTGCTCAGGAAGGCTGCGAACAGGCCACTGATGATGGCGATCTGCTGCACCGTGGCGAGCTTGCCGCGATAGCGCGCCGAGGCCACTTCGGCGATGTACGCCGGGGCCATCACGCTGGCCGCGCCGACCGCGAATCCACCGATCACGCGCGCGGTGACAAACAGCCATGACGCGTGCGCGGCACCGGCCCCCAGCGCCGACAGCAGGAACAACACCGCCGAGATGATCAGCACGCTGCGCCGTCCCAGCAGGTCACCCAGCCGCCCGGCCAGGAACGCACCGATGGCACACCCCAACAGCATCGAGGCCACCTCGAAGCCGAGCGCGGCTTCGCTGGAATTGAACGCACTGCGAAGGCCGTCGACAGTGCCGTTGATGACGCCACTGTCAAAGCCGAACAGGAAGCCACCAATGGTGGCCACGCAGCTGATCAGCACGATGAAGGCGGTGTTCTCGCCCTGCGTGCCGGAGGAAGCAGATATCGCTGTGGACATGGGTTTACCCGGTTGCGATGGACGCCTGCCGCTCAGCGCAGCAGGTACTGGTTGAGCAGGTTCTCATACGCTTCCTGCCGTCCGCTACGCTGGCCAGGCTCGCCGGCCTGCTGCGCGTGTGCACACAGATCCTGCAGCGTCAGCTGGCCATTGGCAAAGGCCGCACCGGCGCCGCTGTCGAAGCTGGCGTAGCGCTCGCCGCGCCACTGCTCCAACGGCGACGCGGTGAGCAGGGCATGGGCGACCTCCAGACCGCGGGCAAAGGTGTCCATGCCGCCGATGTGGGCGATGAACAGGTCCTGCGGATCGGTGGATTCGCGACGGACCTTGGCATCGAAATTGAGGCCACCATCGCCGAAGCCGCCCTGCCGCAATACCACCAGCATCGCGCCCACCGCGTCGTACAGATCGGTCGGGAACTGATCGGTATCCCAGCCGTTCTGCGGGTTGCCGCGGTTGGCGTCGATGCTGCCCAGCAGGCCGGCATCGGAGGCTACCTGCAGGTCATGGGCGAAGGTATGCCCGGACAAGGTCGCGTGGTTGGCTTCGATGTTGAGCTTGAAATCCTGGTCCAGGCCATGCGCGCGCAGGAAGCCCACCACCGTGGCGCTGTCGAAATCGTACTGGTGGTGCATCGGCTCCATCGGCTTGGGCTCGATCAGGAAGGTACCCTGGAAGCCGATGCTGCGCCCGTAGTCGCGCGCCGCCGCGAGGAACCGCGCAAGATGGGCCTGCTCGCGTTTCATGTCGGTGTTGAGCAGGCAGGCATAGCCTTCGCGCCCACCCCAGAACACATAGTTGCTGCCGCCCAGCGCCACCGTGGCATCCAGCGCCGCCTGCACCTGCACCGCAGCGCGCGCGACCACGGCGAAGTCCGGATTGGTCGCCGCGCCGTTCATGTAGCGCGGGTGCGAGAACAGGTTGGCGGTCCCCCACAGCAGCTTGACCCCGGTCTGGCGCTGGCGTTCGCCGGCGATCCCGACCATGTGGCGCAGGTTGTCACGGTACTCGCCGATGTCGTCCGCATCCGGCGCCAGGTCGACGTCATGGAAGCAGTAGTACGGCACGCCCAGCTTGGTGACGAACTCGAAGGCGGCATCGGCCTTGGCCTCGGCACGCGCCAGCGGCGTGGCGCCCTGGTCCCACGGATAGGCGCGCGTACCAGGCCCGAACGGGTCGTGCCCTGCCCCACAGAAACTGTGCCAGTAGGCCACCGCGAAGCGCAGGTGCTCGGCCATGCTGCGTCCGCCGATCTGCTTGTCGGCGTCGTACACCTTGTAGGCCAGTGGATTGTCCGAGTCGCGGCCCTCGAAGGGAATACGACCGACACCGGGGAAGAACTCGCGCTGGCCAACGTAGAACGAAGAACTCATGGGCAACATCCTCTGGGGGAAATCAGGGCAGGCGCTGGCGGTACAACGGCAGCGAGGCCTGCAGGTAATGGTTGAAACGCTGGTAGCCGCGCGCATACGCGGCACCGCGTTCGGGGTCGGGCTGCGCTGACAGGGCCGGGTCGAACACCACATGCGCATCGACCAGATCGGCCAGCGGCATGCGGGCGCCAGCGCAGGCCCAAGCCGCCTGCAGTGCCGCACCGAAGGCCGCGCCTTCCGCCTGCACCGGCACTTCGACCGGCAACTGGAACAGATCGGCGATCAGCTGGCGCCAGGCGCCGCTGTTGGCGCCGCCACCGGTGAGCACCACCCGTGCCCCCTGCAGGCCCGCCTCGCGCATCGCGTCATAGCCCAGTTTCAGGCTGTAGCTGGCACCCTCCATCGCCGCGCGATACAGGTTGGCCGGGGACAGGTTGTGCAGGTCCACGCCGTGCAGGGCGCCCTTGGCCAGCGGCAGATCCGGGCTGCGCTCGCCATTGAAGAACGGCAGCAGCACCAGCCCTGCCGCGCCGGGCTGGCTGGCCTGCAGCAGCGCCTCGGCCTGGCCGTGGTGCAGGCCAAGCAGGGTGGCCAACTGGTTGGTGGCAACCGTGCAGTTCATGGTGCAGATCAGCGGCAGCCAGCCGCCATCGGAGGCACAGAACGCGGCCCAGCGCCCCTGCGGATCGATCTTCGGGCTGGCGCTCCAGGCAAACAGCGTGCCCGACGTGCCCAGGCTCATGCTCAGGCGCCCTTCGCGCACCGCACCAGTGCCGATCGCCGCCATCATGTTGTCCCCGCCGCCGACCGCCACCCGCACCCCGGCCGAAAGTCCCAGGGCTTCGGCTATTGCAGGCAGCAGGGCGAAGGTGGCATCCGCAGCGACCAGCGGCGGCAGCAGCGCGGCGAGATCGCGATCCGGATCGGTCGCCGCCAGCATCGTTGGCGACCACTGCCGCGTGCGGATATCCAGCCACCCGGTGCCCGAAGCGTCGCCGCACTCCATGAAGCGCGCGCCGGTCAGCCACAGGTTGAGGTAATCGTGCGGCAACGCGATGCCGTCCAACGCTGCGTAGGCCTGCGGCCGGTGCTGCCTGGTCCACGGCAGCTTGGAGGCGGTATAGCCCACCCGCAGCGGATTGCCGGACGCGGCGATACAGGCGCTTTCACCACCGACGGCGGCGGTGATCGCATCGCACTCGGCGGTACTGCTGGTATCGCACCACAGCTTGACCGGTGCCAGCACCGAATCATCGGCGGCCAGCGCCACCAGGCCGTGCTGCTGGCCCGACACCGCCAGTCCCCTGACCCGCGCACGCACCACGTCCGGCAGTCCCAGCACGCAATCCTGCAGGGCCCGGGTCCAACTGGCCGCGTCCTGTTCGCGACTGCCATCCTCGCCGCTGTCCAGCGCAAGCGAACGCGACTGCTGCCCCACCACCTTGCGTGCTGCCGGATCGTAAGCCAGTACCTTCAGGCTTTGCGTCCCCGCGTCGATTCCCAGATAGACCGCCCCTTCCCCGCTACTTTCCTGCCGCACCCGCCACTCCCACGTCGCGATGTCCACCGATGGACATCGAGTGTTGCCGCCCCGATCCCACGTGGCAATGTGCAGTGCATCAAATCCCGGGCCGGACCGCCTCCCGCCGACCATGGGTCGGCGCTACCGCGTGTTTGCACGGAACCTGTCAGCGGGTCGGGCGGCGGGGCTGGGCGGGGGCGTTGAGCGCCATGGAGGGCGCGAAACGAGGCCCGCAGGAGCGGCTTCTGCCGTCCCCCGCCCAGCCCCGCCGGCCGACCCGCGCACCGAGTCCACACAACCCGCCAGCCGCCAGCGGGTTCCACCGGTTCGACCACCCCCACCCCAACCTGTTCTAGAATTAGCGGCTTGAAAGACGGATCTGCCTCCCCCCATGCCCTTTGTCGTCACTGAAAACTGCATCAAGTGCAAGCACACCGATTGCGTGGAAGTGTGCCCCGTGGACTGCTTCCACGAAGGCCCGAACTTCCTGGTGATCGATCCGGATGAGTGCATCGACTGCACCCTGTGCGAACCCGAATGCCCGGTCAACGCGATCTTCCCCGAAGACGACGTCCCGGCTGGACAGGAAGTGTTCGTGGGATTGAACGCGGAACTGGCGAAGGAATGGCCGGTGCTGACCGTGCGCAAGGACCCGCCTGCCGATGCCGGCGACTGGGATGGCAAGCCGGACAAACTGCCGCTGCTGGAGCGCTGAACCCCGCGCACGGCAACGAAGAAGGGCGCCCTCGGGCGCCCTTCTTCGTTGCTGCCGCCAGCCCCGCCAAGGCGGGCGCGGGTTACGGAGCCAGCTTGGCCTTCAGCGCAGCGATCAGCTTGACCGGCGCTTCGGCGGTAGCCGGCAGGCCACGCGGATCGACCGCCGACACGTACGAGCCGCCATTGACCGCCACGACACGTACCAGGAAGTTGCTGCCTTCGAAGGCCACGTCGTAGGAACCCAGCAACTGGGCGCGGGTGGCGATGGTGAGCCCCTCGATGGCCTCCAGTGCGGTACCGACGTCGGTGAAGGCCTGGTCCTTGCCAGCGGTGACGTTGAATCCGGACGCATTGTTGGCCGGCGCGGCCGGGGCCTGGCCCGCGGCAGCGGCCGGGGCCGGACGCGACGCCTGCGAGGCCAGCACCGAGCCGGTCTCACCGGTGGTGGCGGCCTTGCCGGCACCCGCCGGTGCGGTCAGGTCCGGCGGGACTTCCAGCGGGCGCACTTCCGGGGCCAGCGCGTAATCGCCGCGCGCACCCTTCTTGAAGCAGCCGGTGGTGGCCACGACGGTGCCCAGGGCAAGGATCGCGATGGACAGCACGCGGAAGGTGGAAACGGATTGACGCATGGGAATCTCCTGGAAAGCCACGAGGGGGTCAGTGGCTGGAAAGGGCTTCGAGCGCGGCGATGTCGCCGGCCAGATGCTCGGCCGCGGGCTGGTGTGCTGCCGACAGCGGCAGCAACGGCAGGCGCAGGTCATGGCCGATGCCGATCCGGCGCAACAACGCCTTGACCGGGATCGGATTGGGTTCGACACCACAGAAATCATGGAACGGCTGCAGGCGCGCGTCCCAGCTTCCGGTCGCATCATGGTCGTGGGCGGCGGCAAGCTCGCACATGCGGCGGTAAGCACCCGGCAGCGCGTTGGAGCCTACCGAGATCAGGCCGTCCATCCCGGCCTGGATCGAGCGCGCGGCGGTGCCGTCATCGCCGCTGAGGATGGCGAAGTCGGCGCTGCGCAACGCCAGCAGGGCCTTCACCCGGCCGTTGTCACCCACCGCTTCCTTGATGCCGACGATGTTCGGATGGCCAGCCAGTTCGGCCACGGTTTCCGGCAGCATGTCGCAGCCGGTGCGGCCGGGCACGTTGTAAAGCACCACCGGCAGGCCACCGTGGTCGGCCACGGCGCGGTAATGCGCGATGAGCCCGGCCTGGGTCGGACGCACGTAGGGCGGGGTCACCACCAGCGCGTGGGTGGCCCCGGCCGCGGCGGCGCGGCGGGTCTGTTCGATGGTCTTGGCGGTGCCGGACAAGCCGGTACCGGCCAGTACCGGCACGCGGCCGGCGATGCGCTCGACCGCGCTGGCCAGCAGCTGGTCGTATTCCGTATCGGACAAGGTGGCCGCTTCGCCGGTGGAGCCCGCCACGACCACGCCGTGCACGCCTCCTTCCAGCTGCAGGTGCAGCAGGCGCTGCCAACCATCGGTGTCGAGGGAGCCGTCGGCCCGGAAGGGGGTCGCCAGCGCGGTGATGAGGCCGGAAAGGGACAAGGCGTGCTGCTCGTGGCTGTAGGGGGGAGAAACCGGACGGCAGGGAGCACCGGCCGCCCTGCATGTTACTTGCGGCGCGAAAGCGCGGGCAAGTATGCTGGGCACCGGTGAATCCCCGCCCGTTGGGGGCATTCAGACTCACGCACGCATTACCCGGAATCGCCTTGACCGACACCACCCCGCGCCCTTCGCCCAGCGAAAACCATCTCCTGATCAACGCCTACACGACGCATCCGGAGTCCCCCCTGCTGCCCGTCACCCGCCGCATCGCCGACAGCGGCTGCAACCTGGTGGACGCACGCCTGTCCACGGTGGGCCGCGATGTCTCGGTCACCGCGCTGGCGACCGGCTCCTGGGATTCGGTGGCCAAGCTGGAGGCCATGCTGACCCGTCTGGAGCGCGAAGAAGGCCTCAAGCTGGTCTGGTACCGCACCGAAGCCAAGCAGGCACAGTCCAACCTGCTGCCCTACATCGTGGAAGTGATCGCCGCCGACAAGCCGGGGATCCTGTTCCAGCTGGCCGATTTCTTCGACCGCCAGGGCATCACCATCGAAAGCCTGCAGAGCACCCGCTACCGCGCGATGCAGACCGGCGCGGAGATGTTCAGCGCGCAGGTCACCATCGGCGTTCCGGCGAACATGCACATCGCCGCGCTGCGCGATGATTTCCTGGAGTTCTGCGACCACCTGAACCTGGACGCGATCATGGATCCGATGAAGTTCTGAATGTTTTTTCGCATGTCCGTCACGGGCGTGCGATGTTTCATGAAGCGGTAGCGTCGAGCGTGCTCGATGTACGCTCCACCCAGGCTCTGCAAGGACCCCATGAACAACGGCGACACCCTGGACCGCACCACCCTGTCCCTCCCGCTGGCACTGTCTGGCGGCGCCCACGCCACCCTCGGCGACTTCGCCGGCCAATGGCTGGTGCTGTACTTCTACCCGAAGGACAGCACCCCGGGCTGCACCACCGAAGGCCTCGATTTCAATGCCCTGCTGCCGCAGTTCGAGCAGGCCGGCGCGGTGGTCCTCGGTGTTTCGCGCGACTCGGTGAAATCGCACGACAATTTCTGCACCAGGCAGGGTTTCCGCTTCCCGCTGGTCAGTGACAGCGATGAGGCGCTGTGCAGCGCCTTCGACGTGATCAAGCTGAAGAGCATGTACGGCAAGCAGGTGCGCGGCATTGAACGCAGCACCTTCCTGGTTTCCCCGGAAAGCCGCATCGTGCAGTCCTGGCGCAAGCTCAAGGTCGCCGGCCATGCCGATGCGGTGCTCCACGCACTGAAGGCCGCCCAGGCACAGTGACTCCCATCGCCTACTTCCTCCGCCACCTCCCTGCCCGCGTGCAGGCCGGGGTGGTTTTCCCCTGCCCGTCCACCAGGAACCGATGATGACCCGAGGCAAGCGCATCTACGTGCTGGATACCAACGTGCTGATGCACGATCCCACCGCGCTGTTCAAATTCGAGGAGCACGATGTCTACCTGCCGATGCAGGTGATCGAAGAACTGGACAATGGCAAGAAGGGCACCTCCGAAGCGAGCCGCAACGCCCGCCAGGTAAGCCGTTTCCTCAATGAACTGGTACAGGCGTCCGGGCTGGACAACCTGGCCGAAGGCATCCCGCTGCAGCGTCCGAACGGCCTGCAGCTGCGCGGCATCCACAGCGCCGGCAAGCTGCGCTTCCAGACCAGCCACTTCGACGCCGGCAAGAGCTTCGGCAAGGTCATCCCGGACAACGCCATCCTCGGCGCGATCCTCGCCCTGCAGGAGGAATCACCGGACGTGCCGGTGGTGTTCGTGTCCAAGGACATCAACCTGCGGATCAAGGCAGCCATCGCCGGGATCGTGTCCGAAGACTATGAGAACGACCGCGCGCTGGATGATTTCAGCCTGCTGTATACCGGTGCCACCGAACTGCCGGAAGACTTCTGGAAGCGCCACGCAAACGACCTGCGCAGCTGGAGCGACAAGGGACGTTCGCATTACGAAGTGGAAGCGCACCAAGACGAGGACTGGTATCCCAACCAGTACGTCTACCTGCCCGGCGAGGACGAGGTGGAGCTGCGCGTCAGCAAGGTCACCGGCGACACGGTCAACCTGGCGCTGGTCGATGATTTCCGCCATGGCAGCCATGCGGTGTGGGGCATCAGCGCGCGCAACCGCGAACAGAACTTCGCGCTCAATGCGCTGATGGATCCGGACATCGACTTCGTCACCCTGCTCGGTACCGCCGGCACCGGCAAGACCCTGCTGGCACTGGCCGCCGGCCTGGCGCAGACCCTGGACCAGCAGCGCTACCGCGAAATCATCATGACCCGTGCCACGGTCAGCGTCGGCGAGGACATCGGCTTCCTGCCCGGTACCGAAGAAGAAAAGATGACGCCGTGGATGGGCGCGCTGACCGACAACCTGGAAGTGCTGACCCAGCCGCAGGAAGGCGGCTCGTGGGGCCGCGCCGCGACCAACGACCTGCTGGCCAGCCGGATCAAGATCCGTTCGATGAACTTCATGCGCGGGCGCACGTTCCTGTCGCGCTACCTGATCCTGGACGAAGCACAGAACCTCACCCCGAAGCAGATGAAGACCCTGATCACCCGCGCCGGGCCAGGTACCAAGATCGTCTGCCTGGGCAACGTGGAACAGATCGATACGCCCTACCTGACCGAAACCACGTCCGGCCTGACCTACGCGGTGGACCGCTTCAAGAACTGGCCACACAGCGCGCACATCACGCTGCGTCGTGGCGAACGTTCGCGCCTGGCCGACTATGCATCGGAGGTGCTATGAACCGAGTGACGCGTGTGTTGTTGCCACTGGCTGCCGGTGCCCTGCTGGGCGCCTGCAGCACCGTGCAGGGTCCGCCCAGCATTCCCACGGCGGTCAAGACCGGACAGTCCTGGGTGGTGACCCGCCCGGTGGTGGCCGCGCAGGTACTGGACACCTGCTCGCGCCCCAGCCCAGGCCGCGATGCCGGCCGGGTGACCGGCTACTGGGCCCCCAGCCGCGTGCAGATCGAACAGCTGGAGGCGCAGTTGCCGCAGCTGGCGGGCCAGGTAAGCGCACCACAGGACTTCGACCGGCAGTACGTGGGGATCGAGGCCGACGGCCGCGAGCTGATCTACGTCAATGCCTTCAAGCTGCCTGATGGCAGCGGCCTCAACCCGGCACGCGAGGCGATGCGCGCCTGCGATGGCGGGTCGATGTTCTGGGGCGCGGTGTTCGATCCGGAACTCGGCACGTTCTCCGAGTTCCATGCCAACGGCGGCAAACAGGGCTAGCGGCGGATGCTATCGCGCAGGCGGGCGTGGCGGGGCCCTACAATCGACCCATGAGCCCGAACACGCCCGCTTCCGCCCTCACCATTGCCGGATCCGATTCCGGCGGTGGTGCCGGCATCCAGGCCGACCTGAAAGCCTTCGCCGCGCACCGCGTGCATGGCCTTTCGGCGATCGCCGCGCTTACCGCGCAGAACACCCGCGGCGTCACCGCCGTGCATGTGCCACCGATCGCGTTCCTGCAGGCCCAGATCGCCGCCTGCTTCGATGATTTCGACGTGCATGCGGTCAAGCTGGGCATGTTGGCCAACGCCGAGGTGATCCACTGCGTGGCCGATGCACTGGAGAAACATCACCCGCCGCACATCGTGCTGGACCCGGTGATGATCGCCACCAGCGGCGCGCGCCTGTTGGAAGACAGCGCGCTGGATGCGCTGCGTACGCGCCTGCTGCCGCTGGCCACGCTGGTCACCCCGAACACCCCGGAAGCCGAGCTGCTGGTCGGCCGGCGCATCCTCGACGGCGATGACGCCGAACGCGCCGCAGCACTGCTGCTGGACCTGGGTGCGGGTGCGGTACTGCTCAAGGGCGGCCACCTGCACGAGGGCAACCGGGTCATCGACCGCTTCTTCGACGGCGTGAGCAGCGAGACCTTCATCCATGCCCGGCTGCCGGTGGACGCGCACGGGACCGGCTGTACGCTGGCGTCGGCGATCGCCGCCCAGCTGTGCAACGGGCTGAGCCTGGCCAACGCCTGCGAGGCCGCCATCGATTACGTGGCGCGCGCCCTGCAACAGGGCCATAAGCCCGGCCGCAGCACGGTGCTGGTGCTGGATCATTTCGGCGCTGCGTCCCACGCATGACCCTGGACGCGCACAGCACCTCGCTGCGGGCGGCCGATGGACACGCCTTCGCCCTGCTGCACTGCCTGCCCGCGCAGCCGCGAGCGCGCCTGCTGTGGCTGCCTGCGCTGGGCGTGGCCGCGCGCCATTACCTGCCGTTGGCCCAGGCGCTGGCTGCGCAGGGAATCGCGGTATACCTGCATGAGTGGCGCGGCAATGGCAGCAGTTCGCTGCGGCCTTCGCGCATACAGGATTGGGGCTACCGGGAAATCCTCGAACAGGACCTGCCGGCCAGCCAACAGCTGCTGTTCCAACATGACCAGCAAGACCGCGTGCTGCCGTGGATCGTAGGCGGCCACAGCCTGGGTGGGCAGTTGGCGTGCCTGCATGCCGGGCGTTTCCCCGCCGATTTCGAGCATCTGTGGCTGGTGGCCAGCGGAACGCCGTGGTGGCGCAGCTTCCCTGCCCCGCGCGGCTGGCTGCTGCCACTGGCCTACCGCTTCCTGCCTTGGCTGGCGCGGCGCAACGGCGTGCTGCCAGGCCGCCGGCTCGGCTTTGGCGGCAATGAAGCACGCGGCCTGATCCAGGATTGGTCGCGCGTGGGGCTGAGCAACCGCTATGCCGCCGCAGGCATGGCCGAGGACCTCGAAAGCCAGCTGCGGCTCGTGCAGGGACAGGCGCGCGCCGTGCTGATGGCCGATGACTGGCTGGCACCTGCGGGATCGATGCAGGCCCTGCTGGCCAAGCTGCCCGACGTGCGGGTGACGACCTCCGTGCTGGATGCCGCCATGCTGCGCACGCGTGCCGACCACTTCCACTGGATGAAGGCGCCGCAGGCGGTTGCACAGGCGCTGTTGCGTTCATTTGACTGAAATTCTTCACAAAGGCGTTGACGGATGCAGCGGTAATCCGCATAATTCCGCTCCTGTTGCAGGGCGCCCGTAGCTCAGTTGGATAGAGTACCTGGCTACGAACCAGGCGGTCGGGAGTTCGAATCTCTCCGGGCGCACCATCAACAGGAACACCAACCCGCCGTTGGTGTGAGTAACAGGAAAATCGCTGTCACATGCGCCCGTAGCTCAGTTGGATAGAGTACCTGGCTACGAACCAGGCGGTCGGGAGTTCGAATCTCTCCGGGCGCACCAGTGACGCGATCATCAACGCCGCCGTTGATGCAGCAGTAAAAGGCGGTACACCGTGCGCCCGTAGCTCAGTTGGATAGAGTACCTGGCTACGAACCAGGCGGTCGGGAGTTCGAATCTCTCCGGGCGCACCAATATTCGAAGAAACAGCAGGCCTCGGCCTGCTGTTTTTTTTGCATGCGCCACCTGCCGCTGCGCTCGCCGACCTTGGGTTGGCGCTACCGGGCTCAGCGCATCGCGTGCCACCAGGCCTCCAGCGTGCCCGGCGTGCGTAGCCGTTCGCGCCACCAGCGCAGGGCCGCGCCATCTTCGCCAGTGCGCCATGCCAGCCAGAACGTTTCCTCCGGCTTGTGCTCTTGGACCTCACGGATCACCAGTTCACCCCGGTCCACCGACGCACGCGCGCACGGCGCCGGCAGGAAACCAAAGCCGATGCCCTCGCGCTGCAGCCGCAGCTTGCTGGCCATGTCCGGCACGCTGAGGGTTTCCTGCCCCATCAGCAGGCCAACGGTGCGCGGCAACAGCCGACGCGCCGAATCGGAAACGGCGATCGCACAATGCTCCACCAGCTGCTCGCGACGCAGCACGCCAGGCACTGCGGCCAGCGGATGGCCCGGCGCGATCGCGAACACGAACTCGACGCTGCCCAGCGGCTCCACCACGTAGCCCCCACCGCTGGGGCCCTCGCCCGCCGCGCCCACCAGCAGGTCCGCGCGACGATCCAGCAGCGCTTCCCAGGTACCCGACAGGGCCTCGCCGATCAGCCGCAGGCGGGTCTGCGCCGCGACGTCACGGAAGGCCCGGATATCCGGACCCAGCAGCCAGGTCGGGAACATCGAGTCCACCGCCAGGGTCAGTTCGGCCTCCCAGCCAGAGGCTACCCGGCGTACCCGCAGCTCCAGCTCGCGTGCCGCCCGCAGCAGGTGGCGGCCCTCATCCAGCAGCGCCCGGCCGGCCGGGGTCATCTCCGCGCGCGGCCCGACCCGGTCGAACAACTGCACGCCCAGATCCTCTTCCAGCTTGGCCACGGTGTAGGAAATGGTCGAGGGCACCTTGTGCAGCGCCTTGCCGGCCGCAGCGAACGAGCCGCGACGGTCAATGGCGTCCAGGATCTGCAGGGCGTCGAGGCTGAGCTTGAGCATTCGAAATTTTCGATGATGGCTTGCGAAACTATCCGTTTTTCAAAGCGCGAGGGCAAGCGGATACTTCTTCGCAACGGGAAACCACAGGCCTGCACGGCCACGAGGCCCCACGTCGAAACCATCGAACAAGGAGCACCACCATGATCCAGATCCGTAAGAGCGCCACCCGCGGCAAGGCCGACCATGGCTGGCTCAACTCCATGCACACCTTCTCCTTCGCCAATTACTACGACCCTCGCTACACCAGCTTCGGCCCGCTGCGGGTGATCAACGAAGACAAGGTGATCGGCGGCCAGGGCTTCGGCACGCACAGCCACAGCAACATGGAAATCATTTCCTACGTGCTCGGCGGGGCGCTGGAGCACAAGGATTCGATGGGCACCGGTTCGGTGCTGCGCTACGGCGATGTGCAGCGCATGAGCGCCGGCAGCGGCGTCAGCCACAGCGAGTTCAACCATTCGGCCGATGAGACGGTGCACTTCCTGCAGATCTGGCTGTTCCCGGACCAGGAGAACATCGCGCCGTCCTACCAGGAAACCAACTTCAGCCCCGAGGACAAGCGCGGCCAGCTGCGCTTGATCGCTTCGCCGGACGGTGCCGGAGGTTCGCTTCTGATCCACCAGGATGCACGCATCTACGCCACCATCCTGGATGGCGCACAACGCCTCAACCACACCCTGGCGAGCGGTCGCGGCGCCTATGTGCAGGTGGCGCGTGGCCAGCTGCAGGTCAACGGGATCACCCTGGAAGCGGGCGATGCGCTGCAGGTGCGCGACGAATCCCAGCTGACACTGGAAAACGGCAATGATGCCGAGGTGCTGGTTTTCGATCTGGCGCTGTAATGCTCCGCATCGCCTGACCTCTCGTGGCCTGCAACACGGCATGACGGGTCAGGCGGTCGCGCAGCATGGAGCCGACGAGGCGGCGCCAAGAGCAAAAAAAAAAGCCCGCAGACAGTATCTGCGGGCGTTTTCATATATGGCGGAGCGAGAGGGATTCGAACCCTCGATAGAGCTTTTGACCCTATACTCCCTTAGCAGGGGAGCCCCTTCAGCCGCTCGGGCATCGCTCCGGGGTGTTGCAACCGCTGGTGGAGAAGTACTCCGCAGCGGGGACGCGAATAATAGCTTTTTTCGCGGCCGGAGGTAAAGCCTTATTCAGCAGAATCTTCACTGCTGGTCGCAGCTTCATCACCGCGCTGGATGCGCTGGTAGATTTCCTCGCGATGCACGGCCACGTCTTTTGGCGCCGTGATGCCGATACGGACCTGGTTTCCCTTGACGCCCAGGACGGTCACGCTGACCGAGTCGCCAATCATCAGGGTTTCGCCAACGCGGCGGGTCAAGATCAACATTGTGGTAATTCTCCATGAAACCGTGTGGAAGGGTATCCCCCACCGGCCTGGCGCGCCGTAAAGGCCCGCCCCACTACGAAGGGAAAAAGATTGCCAATGGTACCGTCAGCCCTCCCGCAGCTTCAAGGCGCGGAAGGGCTGCGGTTCATCCCAGACGCGGACGGACCCAGTCGATCGCCGCAGCCAGGGCAGTCGCAAGGGCGGGCCCGTCCTCGCCACCACCCTGGGCGAGATCGGGACGACCACCGCCCTTGCCCCCGATCTGACTGGCAATGTGGGACAACAGTTCCCCGGCTTTGACCCGGCCCATTGCACTGCCGTTCACGCCAGCAACCAAGGCGACCTTGCCGTCCTGCGCACCGGCCAGCAGGATCACGGCATCACCCAACTGCTGTTTGAGGCGATCCACCGCATCGCGCAGGGCTTTTGCGTCAAAGCCCTCCAACCGGGCGACCAGCACCTTCACCCCGGACACGTCCACGGCCTGGGTGGAAAGGTCCGCGGTGGCACCGGCGGCGAGCTTGGCCTTCAGCGATTCCAGTTCACGTTCGAGCTGCTTCTGGCGCAGGATCTGGGTGCGGATCTTCTCCACCACCTCGCCCGCACTGCCGCCGAGCAGGCTGGCCGCTTCGGACAGGCGCGCTTCTTCATCCGCGACGAAATCCAGCGCACCCTGGCCGGTGACTGCCTCGATGCGGCGCACGCCAGCGGACACACCGCCTTCGGAGGTGATCTTGAACAGGCCGATGTCACCGGTGCGGCTGACATGCGTGCCGCCGCACAGTTCGGTGGAGTAATCGCCCATTTTCAGCACGCGCACGTTCTCGCCGTACTTTTCGCCAAACAGAGCCATCGCGCCGAAATCGAGCGCTTCCTGCATGGCCATGTTGTGCACTTCCACGGCGTTGTTGATGCGCACCTGCTGGTTGACCTTGCGCTCGATGATCGCCAGTTCCTCGGCGCTGATCGGCTGGAAATGCGAGAAGTCGAAACGCAGGCGGTCCGGCGCGACCAGCGAACCCTTCTGCTGCACGTGGGTGCCCAGTACTTCGCGCAGGGCCGCATGCAGCAGGTGGGTGGCGGAGTGGTTGAGGATGGTTGCGCCACGGCGCTGGGCATCGACCTGTCCGGCCAGCACGTCACCGATCTTCAGGCTGCCCTCGGCCAGGGTGCCGACATGGCCATGGAACTGGCCGGCGAACTTCTGCGTCTCGGTCACGTCCACGCGCACGCCAGCGGCCGACAGCACGCCGGTGTCACCGACCTGGCCACCGGATTCGGCGTAGAACGGGGTCTGTTCGGTCAGCACGATCACCGCATCACCGGCAGCGGCGGCCTGCACCGGACGGCCGTCCTTCAGCAGCGCCACCACGCGCAGGCCATCGGCCTGCAGCGCGTCGTAACCGAGGAACACGGTCGGCTTCAGGGTGGCGACCAGATCGGCCGGCAGGCTGACGCCGCCGCCGAACTTGCCCGCCGCACGCGCGGTTTCGCGCTGCTGTTCCATCGCCACGTCGAAGCCGGCGGTGTCCACGGTCATGTCACGCTCGCGCGCGATATCAGCGGTGAGGTCCAGCGGGAAACCGTAGGTGTCATACAGACGGAACGCATCCACGCCGGGAATGATGTTGTTGCTGGCCTTGCCCGCGATGTCTTCGAAGATCTTCATGCCGGCGTCCAGCGTCTCGGCAAAGCGCTCTTCTTCGGCCTGCAGGGCGCGGGTGACGGTGTCGGCGGTGGCAGGCAGTTCCGGATAGGCCACGCCCATCTGCTCGACCAGGGTCGGCACCAGCTTGCTGAAGAACGGCTGGCGCACGCCCAGCATCCAGCCGTGGCGCAGCGCGCGACGGATGATACGGCGCAGCACATAGCCACGGCCTTCGTTGGACGGCAGCACGCCATCGACGATCAGGAACGAACACGCACGGATATGGTCGGCGATCACCCGCAGCGACTTGTTCTCCAGGTCGGCCATGCCGGTCAGTTCGCTGGCCTTGCGGATCAGCGCCTGGAACAGGTCGATTTCGTAGTTGGTGTGCACGTGCTGCAGGATCGCCGCCAGGCGCTCCAGGCCCATGCCGGTGTCCACGCAGGGCGCCGGCAGCGGCACCAGGCTGCCATCGGGCTGGCGATCGAACTGCATGAACACCAGGTTCCAGATTTCGATGAAACGGTCGCCATCTTCATCCGGCGAGCCCGGCGGACCACCGGCGATGTGGTCGCCATGGTCATAGAAGATCTCCGTGCACGGACCGCACGGACCGGTGTCGGCCATCTGCCAGAAGTTGTCAGAAGCGTATGGGGCGCCCTTGTTGTCGCCGATCCGCACAATGCGCTCTTCCGGGATGCCGACCATGTCGCGCCACAGCGCGTAGGCCTCGTCATCGGTCTGGTAGACGGTGACCAGCAGGCGCTCGGCCGGCAGCTTCCAGACCTGGGTCAGCAGTTCCCAGGCCCAGGCAATGGCGTCCTTCTTGAAGTAGTCGCCGAAGGACCAGTTGCCCAGCATTTCGAAGAAGGTGTGGTGGCGGGCGGTGTAACCCACCTGGTCCAGATCGTTGTGTTTGCCGCCTGCGCGCAGGCAGCGCTGGACGTCGGCAGCGCGCACGTAGCTGCGCTTCTCCGCGCCCAGGAACACGTCCTTGAACTGGACCATGCCGGAATTGGTGAACAGCAGGGTCGGGTCGTTGCCCGGTACCAGCGGTGCCGATGGCACGATGGTGTGGCCCTTGCCCTTGAAGAACTCAAGGAAATCGCTGCGGATCTGTGAAGTAGTGAATTTGGCGGATGCGGTCATGGGGGCTGGCAGTCTGCGTGCCGGAGGCGCCACCGCCTCCAGCCACACTGGCCAGGGTCGGGTTTCGGACCTCCGAAACGTTGAAGGGTAACAGGCCAGCGCCGCTCAGTCCTCTGCATCGAAGCGGGTGGCGCGGCGGATCGTGTCGCCATCGAACCCGCGACGGGCCAGCAGGTCGGCGGCCTTGCGCCGCTGCGGCAGGTCCTGCGGTCCTTCCTCGCCAAACCGGCGGCGTACCAGGTCACGGGCGTTGTCGAGGAAATCGCCCTCGTAGCTGTCCATCGCGGCGCTTATGGCATCACTGTCCAGCCCATGGGTGCCCAGTTCGGCCTGGATGTGGCGCGGTCCATACCCGCCATTGGCGCGGTTGCGCACCAGGAACTCGGCGAAGCGCTCATCGTCCTGCCAGCCCTCGCTGGTCAGCTTGTCCACCGCGGCCTGCGCCAGCTCCGGCTCGATGCCGCGCGCGACCAGTTTGCGCCCCAGTTCCTTGCGCGAATGATCGCGCCGTACCAGCAGGCCAAGCGCCCGCTGCAGGGGTGTCAATTCGGGCCGGCGGCGTTTACGTGCGCCCGGTGGGGCATCGGATTCGTCGTGCATGCTCATCCTTCACTCAGCGCCGTCCCTGACGCCACGCCCTTGATCGGCGTGAAAATCCTGCGGGGCAGGACGACGTCACTGACGGCGCCGCCCTGCCCCACAGCATGTCTTACGCTTCGTCGGCGTCGTCTTCGTCGCCGGCTTCCTTCGGTGCCTCAGCCGGCTGGAACTTCTCGCGCAGCTCCGCTTCCAGGCGCTGGGCCACGGCAGGGTTGTCGCGCAGGTAGCCGCGGGCGTTGTCCTTGCCCTGGCCGATGCGCTCTTCGCCGTAGCTGTACCAGGCGCCGGCCTTCTCGACCAGCTTGGCCTCCACGCCCATGTCGATCAGCTCGCCCTCGCGGCTGATGCCTTCGCCGTACAGGATCTCGGTGATGACCTGCTTGAACGGCGGCGCCAGCTTGTTCTTGACGACCTTGATCTTGGTCTGGTTGCCGATGATCTCATCACCCTTCTTGATCGCACCGATGCGGCGGATGTCCAGGCGCACCGAGGCGTAGAACTTCAGCGCATTGCCGCCGGTGGTCACTTCCGGGCTCTGGCCCGGCATCATCACGCCGATCTTGTGGCGCAGCTGGTTGATGAACACCACCAGGGTGTTGGAGCGCTTGATGTTGCCGGTCAGCTTGCGCAGCGCCTGGCTCATCAGACGGGCCTGCAGGCCCGGCAGCTGGTCACCCATCTCGCCTTCGATTTCGGCCTTCGGGGTCAGCGCGGCGACCGAGTCGACCACCACGATGTCCACTGAGTTGGAGCGCACCAGCATGTCGGCGATTTCCAGCGCCTGCTCACCGGTATCCGGCTGCGACAGCAGCAGGTCGTCGACATTGACGCCCAGCTTGGCGGCGTAGATCGGGTCCAGGGCGTGCTCGGCATCGATGAAGGCTGCCGTGCCGCCCTTCTTCTGGCACTCGGCGATGGCCTGCAGCGTCAGGGTGGTCTTGCCCGAGGACTCCGGACCATAGATCTCCACGACCCGGCCCTTGGGCAGGCCGCCGATGCCCAATGCAATATCCAGCATCAGCGAACCGGTCGGGATGATCTCGACGGGCTCGACAACGCGATCGCCCATCCGCATCACCGAGCCTTTACCGAACTGCTTTTCGATCTGGCTCAGGGCGGCGGCCAGGGCACGCTTCTTGTTCTCGTCCATCGTCTTGGTCCTTGGGGAAGTGGTCATCTTTTTAATCGTGGTCAACTCGGGTTCGGGGGTGACTGTAGCGGCAGCGCATCGCACAGGATGAGACGCGCGCCGGGCAAGTCGAACATTATCGCCGCAGACGTCAGCGGCAGCCGCCCCCGGGCATTCAACGGTTGGGTCGCAGCAGGCCGCAGTACAGGCCTTCAATGGCGAAATCCTGGTCCGGCAACACTTCGATGGGGGCGTAATCCGGATTGCGCGGCAGCAGGCGGATACGGTCCTTGCCGATCTTCAGCAGCTTGACGGTGATCTCTTCGTCGATACGCGCCACCACGATCTGCCCGGTACGGGCGTCGCGGGTACGGTGCACGCCGATCAGGTCACCATCGAAGATGCCTTCGTCGATCATCGAATCGCCCTGCACCTTGAGCAGGTAATCCGGTGCCGGGGAGAAGAACACGCGGTCGAGCACGACGAAATCGTCCGAGCCGATATCCGCGCCGATCGGCAGTCCGGCCGCGACACGCCCCAGCACCGGCAGGCGCAGCACGCTGTCGTCCCGCGTCGGGTCGGCGATCTGCTTCACCGGCGGTGCCTGCACCAGGCGGATGCCACGGGCCTGGCCGGGGACGCGGCGAATGGCGCCGGCCGCTTCCAGCGCTTCAAGGTGGTACTGCGCGGCGCGCACGCCCTTGAAGCCGAAGGCACGGGCGATTTCGGTCTGCGAAGGCGGTGCGCCTTCGGATTCGATGCGCTCGGCGATCAGCTGCAGGATGGCCTGCTGGGTTTCGGTCAGGTTCGTCGTGTCCATGGTTAGTAGTAATACTACTAACTCATTCGCGTCGCAAGTGCCGTGCAGGATTGCAGCGAACGGCGGAGCCCCTCGTGGTGGGTCGCTGGAGCCGGTGTGCTGGGCTGGGCCGGGGGGGGGGGGGTTGGTGGGGGGGGCGCAAACACCCAACCACCGGGCCGCCGTTTGGGCCCCACCGGGGGCGCCAAACCCCCCCCCCACCCCCCCCCCCCCCCCCGG
>NZ_JBJDOQ010000004.1:140679-265379 GCF_044901215.1 Stenotrophomonas sp. NPDC078853
TCAAGGCGGGCCTGTTTTCGCGCCATCCGTGGCGCTCAACGCCCCCACCAACCCCTCCCGCCCGGCCCTGTGACATTTTGCGTGCGCCCACCACGGTAAAGGAAAGGAAAAAAGGCGGTAGCGCCGACCCATGGTCGGCGGAATGTTCCCGCCAACGGCCCGCTGCGCTCGCCGACCATGGGTCGGCGCTACCGCTTTTGTTTTTCTTTTCTGCGGGGCCTTGAGCGGCAGGAGCCGCGAAGAGCTACATGGACGTACTTGCGCGTGCCCCGCATAGCCTCCCCGCCCGCCCCCAGCTGCAGCTCCAAACCAGCCGCCTCAGCGCCTGTGGCCGCTGCGCCAGATCGAGAACAGGATCCACACCCCGCACAACCCGGCCCCGATGAACCCCCCCACGCCCAACACCAGCAGCCAGCGGCTGGAGAGCCCGCCTACGCTGTGCATCACGATCGATGAGCCGATGATCAGCGCGGCCGTAACGATACCCACCACCATGCGGTTGGCCGCCTGGTTCACCTGGTCGCCGAAGCCTTTCAGCGCATTGGTTTCGACCTTGATCTGCAGGCGTCCGCGGCGTGCGGCCTGCACCAGTCGGCGCAGGTCGCGCGGCAGTTCGCCGGCCAGCTCGATCATCCCCAACAGGCTGCGGCGGCCACGCTTGAGCAGCGCCCGGGGTGCATAGCGCTGCAGCACCACCTGCTCCAGGAATGGGCGTGCCGCGCTGGCCATGTCGAACTCGGGATCGAGCTGGCGCCCCATGCCCTCCAGCGTCAGGAACGCCTTGATCATCAAGGCCAGGTCGGCCGGCAGCATCAGGTTGTAGCTGCGCAGCAACAGGGTGATGTCGCTCAGCATCAGGCCGATGCGCAGGTCCTTCAGTGGCACGCCGCGATAGCGGTCGACGAACTGGCTGATGTCCTGCTGCAGCCGCCCTTCGTCCACCGCCACCCCGCCTGCCCAGTCCAGCAGGATGTCGGCAACCGCTTCGGGTTCCTGCTCCACCAGCCCGTGCAGCAGCTGCGCCACCTGGAAGCGACGCGACTCGGACAACGTGCCGATCATGCCGAAATCGATCACGCCGATCCGGCCATCGCGCAGGTAGATGATGTTGCCCGGGTGCGGATCGGCGTGGAAACAGCCGTCCTGCAGCACCATCTTCAGCACGATGTCGGCACCCCGCGCTGCCAGTTGGCGGCGATCCAGTCCGGCCGCGTCCACCGCCGCCAGGTCCCGCCCGGCGATGCCATCGACGAAGTCCTGCACGTTCAGGCTTTCGCACGTCCACTGCCAGTGCACGGAAGGAATCAGGATGTCGATGCGGCCGCCGAAGTCGCGCGCGATGCGCTCGGCATTGCGGCATTCGGCGGCAAAATCCAGCTCACGTCGCAGTGAGCCGGTGAACTGTTGAACGACCTCTGCTGGCCGGTAACGGCGCAGGTCGGGCAACCGCGCCTCGATGATCTCCGCCAGCCGCGCCAGCAGCCGCAGGTCCGCTTCCACCACGTCGCGGATACCGGGGCGGCGCACCTTCAGTACCACCTCGCGGCCGTCGTGCAGGCGCGCACGATGCGCCTGCGCCAATGAGGCGGCCGCCATCGGCACCTCATCCAGCCAGGCAAATACCTGCGCCGGATCGCCGCCGACATCCCGCTCCAGCTGTTCGCGGATCTGCGCGTACGGCAGTGCCGGCACCGCGTTCTGCAATTCGGAGAATTCGGCGATCCAGTCGGGCGGGAACAGGTCCACGCGAGTGGCCAACACCTGGCCCAGCTTGACGAAGGTGGGCCCCAGTTCTTCCATCGCCCGGCGCACGCGCATCGGGGCGGTCAGCGGCGTGCGCTGGGTGTCGTCGCCCCAGTGCAGCAGGCGCCCCGCCCGCTCCAGCACGTCGGCCAGGCCGATCCGCCGCACCAGATCGCCGAAGCCGTTGCGGATCAATACCGATGCGATTTCCTGCAGCCGGCCGAGATCACGGACGGTGCCGAGCGTTTCCCACATCGATGCATGCTCCAGGCTGTGCGAGCGCGCAGCATCTCACAGCTGGGCGAGCAGTCCGTTCAATGCCGCCGAAACGGTCTGCCGGCGGATCGCATCGCGGTCGCCATGGAAGTGGAACAGTTGTGCCTGCGCATACCCGCCACGGCGTTTCCAGCCGATCCATACACTGCCCACCGGCTTATCGTCGCTGCCGCCGCCAGGGCCGGCGATGCCGGTCACCGCCACCGCGATGCCCGCGCCGGAGTTGACCAGTGCACCGGATACCATCTCCAGCACGGTTTCGCGGCTGACCGCGCCGAACGCCTCCAGCGTCTGCGCGCGTACGCCCAGCAGCCGCTGCTTGGCTTCGTAGCTGTACACCACCATGCCGCAATCGAAGAACGCCGATGAGCCGGCGATATCGGTCATTGCCTTGGCGATCCAGCCGCCACTGCAGCTTTCAGCGGTAACCAGCTGCAGGCTCGCTGCCTGCAGCGTGCGGCCCAGCTCGCTGGCCAGGCCGGCCAGCATGTCGTCGGTGGGTAGGGTCATGGAACATTCCTGGAACGCGGGGTCAGCGTCCTTTTACTACGAAAAGGCACGCTGACCCCAACCGCAGGTGAAATCACCACTCAGGCAGCTTTTCCGGCAGCAGTGCCTGGATCGCGGCCCCGTCCTCGCCGGCGGCCAGCTTCTCCGCCTCCGCGATCGGGATTTCCACCTGCAGCAGCCAGCCTTCTTCGTCCACGGTTTCGGCGCGGACCACTTCCAGCTGGTGCAAGCGCGCGCGCAGGCGCCCCTGCGAAGCGGGCAGGCGCAGCTCGCCGGTCACATGCTGCAGCCCCAGGCGCTTGCCCAGTGCCGCTTCCAGCACGTCCAGCCCGCGGCCGTCGCGCGCGGAGATCCAGACCCGCTCGCGGCGCGATTCATCGGGCACGCCGTCGTGGCCATCGTGGCGCACCTCGGCCCCTTCAATGCGGTCGATCTTGTTGAACACCAGCAGCTGCGGCAGGTCGCCCGCACCGATGGCCGCCAGTACTTCGTCGACCTGGGCGATGCGCTCTTCGCGGTGTGGATCGGCGGCGTCGACGATATGCAGCAGGAAATCAGCCTCGCGCGCTTCGGACAGGGTGGAGCGGAACGCAGCCACCAGGTCATGCGGCAGGTCGCGCACGAAGCCCACCGTGTCGGCCAGCACCACGTTGCCACCGGGCAGCGCGATGCGACGCACGGTCGGGTCCAGGGTCGCGAACAGTTGGTCGGCGGCGTACGCCTCCGCGCCGGTCAGCGAATTGAACAGCGTTGACTTGCCGGCGTTGGTGTAGCCGACCAGCGCCACGCGCGGCAGCTCGCTGCGCAGGCGGGCACGGCGCATCTGGGTGCGCTGCACTTCTACTTTTTCCAGCCGTTTCTGCAGCTGCTCCACGCGCTTCTGCAGCAGGCGGCGATCGGTTTCCAGCTGGGTCTCACCCGGGCCGCGCAGGCCGATGGAGCCACCACGCTGGCGCTCCAGGTGGGTCCAGCCGCGGATCAGCCGGGTCGACATGTGGCGCAACTGCGCCAGCTCGACCTGCAGCTTGCCATCGTGGCTGCGCGCACGCTGGGCAAAGATGTCCAGGATCAGGCCGGTGCGGTCGATCACCCGCCGCTCCAGGAACTTTTCCAGGTTGCGCTCCTGGCCGGGCGACAGCGCATGGTTGACCAGGATCAGGTCCGCACCGGTTGCGTCGGCAGCCGCCTTCACCTCGTCCAGCTTGCCGCTGCCGATCAGGGTGGAGGGATTGGGGCGGTCGATGCGCGCGGTGATGGTAGCCGCGATGCTGGCACCGGCCGAGCGTGCCAGGTCGCCGAACTCTTCGAGCACGTCCTCTTCCAGCTTGCCGAAATGGGGCTGGATCAACAGGGCGTTTTCACCCTTTTTCGAGCGATCAAACACGTACCACTCCAGGATTATTCAATGGATTCATCACCCGCTGGTTGGCCATCTTCGTTGGCCTGCACGAAACCACCGCCCGGACCGAGCTTGACGTTGCGCGCCGGGACCACGGTGGAGATGGCGTGCTTGTAGACCATCTGGCTGACGGTATTGCGCAGCAGCACCACGAACTGGTCGAACGACTCGATCGTGCCCTGCAGCTTGATGCCGTTGACCAGATACACCGAAACCGGCACGCGCTCGCGCCGAAGTGCATTCAGAAACGGGTCCTGCAGCGATTGCCCCTTGGACATTGCTAACTCCTGATTATTGTTTTTATGGGTGTCGGCAGATGCCACGGCCCCCCAGCCGCCCACCGACAGGTCGATGGTACACGGCAGGCGCCCGGCACGCTGTCAGGGCGGGACGAACGCGGAAACCGCCGCCGTCAACCGCTGCTGGTCTACATGGGGATCGAACCAGCGCGCATCAAGCTCGCCACGCAGCCAGGTCAGTTGCCGTTTGGCCAACTGGCGCGTGGCGAAGATCGCTTTATCGCGGAACGTGGCGGCGTCCTGGTTGCCGTCCAGATACTCCCAGGCCTGTCGGTAGCCGACCGCGCGCACTGCCGGCAGGTCCAGTGGTGATGCCACCGTGGCCATCGCGGGCAGCGCCCGCAGGGCCCGCACTTCATCCAGGAAGCCGCCGGCCAGCATCGCATCGAAGCGCCGCTCGATGCGCTGGTGCAGCACGGCGCGATCACGCGGTGCGAGCACCAGTTTGAGGGTCCGTACCGGCAGCCGGCCTTCGCCCGGCACCCGCTGCCATTCGCTGATCGGCCGGCCGGTCATCCGGTAGACCTCCAGCGCCCGCTGTATCCGCTGCGGGTCGGTGGCATGGATCCGCGCGGCGGCTGCCGGGTCCACCGTGGCCAGCTCGGCATGCAGCGCCGGCCAGCCACGCTCGGCCGCCTCGGCCGACAGCTGCAGCCGGGTGGCTTCGTCTGCCGGCGGCATCGGCGACAACCCTTCCAGCAGGGCGCGGAAATACAGGCCGGTCCCGCCGGCAAGAATGGGCCGCTTGCCGCGCGCGATGATGTCATCCACGGCAGCACGTGCGGCGCGTGCGAATTCGGCAGCGGAAAACGACTGCCATGGATCGCACAGGTCCAGCAGGTGGTGCGGCGCCTGCGCGCGCTCGGCGGCATCCGGCTTGGCCGATCCGATGTCCAGATGGCGATAGACCAGCGCCGAATCGACGCTGACGATCTCACCGTCCAGCCGCCGCGCCAGATCGATCGCCAGCGCGGTCTTGCCGCTGGCGGTCGGGCCCATGACCGCGATCGCAACGGGTCGACGGTCTTCCGCCATCAGCCTTCGTCCGGCCAGCGGATCGCAGGCGCGGCGTCTTTGCGCGGCGACGGCACCGCCTCCACGGCCGCCCACACTTTCAGGGCATCCACGGTGGCGGCCACGTCGTGCACGCGCACGATACGCGCGCCGCGCTGCACCGCTACCAGGTGCGCTGCGACCGATGCCGCCACGCGTTCGGCAGGCAGCTGGCGGCCGGTCAGCTCCCCCAGCGTGCGCTTGCGTGACAGGCCGGCCAGCATCGGCACGCCGAGTTCGAGGAAGCGTTCCGAACGCGCGAGCAGGGTCATGTTGTGGTCCACGCGTTTGCCGAAACCGAAGCCGAGGTCGACCACCAGGTTCTTCTTCGCGATGCCGGCCATTTCCGCGGCGAACAGACGCTGGACCAGGAAGCGATGTACTTCGGCCACCACGTCGTCGTACTGCGGATCGGCCTGCATGCTGCCGGGCTCGCCCTGCATGTGCATCAGCACCACCGGCACGCCGGCGTCGGCCGCAGCGTCCAGTGCGCCGGGCTGCCGCAGCGCGTGGATGTCATTGATCATCCCGGCGCCGGCCGCCACTGCCGCGCGCATCACCTCCGGCTTGAAGGTATCGATGCTGATCGGCACCGTAGTGCGTGCGGCGAGCTGCTCGATGACCGGCAGGACGCGGCGCAGCTCTTCGTCCAGCGGCACCGGCGCACTGCCCGGGCGGGTCGATTCACCGCCGATGTCCAGCAGGTCGGCGCCCTCTTCCACCAGCTTCAGGCCGTGCGCAACTGCAGCCTCGGCACTGTCGTGCTGGCCGCCATCGGAAAAGGAATCCGGAGTGACGTTGACGATGCCCATCACCCGCGCACGATCAAGGCGCAGTACGCGGCCGGCACAATCGAGCTGGGGAGAAATGTCGAACATGGCGGTCCCTCGAAGGTAGTGACGGCCGCTGGCCGTCAACAGGAAATTCAACCGATCCGCCGGGCATGCCGCGGCGCGACCCGCCGTGATGGTCAGCGTCTGCGACGCTTGCGATCCAGATACAGCGTCTTGCCGATGCTGAGCACCACGCCCAGCGCGATGCCGACCACGCAGCCGAGCAGCAGATTGTCCAGGCCCAGGCCGACGGCAACGCCGACCACCGTGGCGATGACCATTTCAGCGGTATGGGAAATCGGTTCGGGCGGGGGCGTCGACATGCAGTTTCCGGTCAGTAACCAAACGTAGTCCCTATTGTCCCGCAGCCGCCCCCTGCATGCACGGGCTGGCTGAACGGAAAAGGCCGGGTTTCCCCGGCCTTTCCCTCAACGCGCAGCAGCAGTGATCAGATCTGCTCGGCCGGGCCACTGATCGGCGGCACCGGACGGGCATCGCCGCCCTTGTCGTTGCCACCGCCATTCTTGCCATCGGTATTCGACTTGCCCCAGCCCATCGGCGGCGGCGGATCGCGGCCTTCCATGATCGCGTCGATCTGCGGCGCATCGATGGTTTCGTACTGCAGCAGCAGCTGGGTCATCGCATGCAGCTTGTCGACGTTGGCGGTCAGCAGTTCAGTGGTCCGGGCATACGCCTTGTCCAGGATGCTGCGGACTTCTTCGTCGATACGGCGCGCGGTGTCGTTGGACACGCTCTTGTGCTGGGTCACCGAACGGCCAAGGAAGACCTCGTCGTCCTCTTCACCGTAGGCGATCGGGCCGAGCGTCTCGGACAGACCCCACTTGGTGACCATGTTGCGCGCCATCTTGGTCGCACGCTCGATGTCGTTGGAGGCACCGGTGGTGACCTTGTCGGCGCCGAAGATCAGCTCTTCGGCAACGCGGCCACCGTACAGCGAGCACAGCTGCGAATTGATCGCCACGCGGTTGATCGAGTACTTGTCACCTTCCGGCAGGTACATGGTCACACCCAGCGCACGACCGCGCGGAATGATGGTGACCTTGTAGACCGGGTCCTGCTCGGGCACCAGGCGGCCGACGATGGCATGGCCGGCTTCGTGGTACGCCGTCAGGGTCTTCTCTTCTTCGCTCATGGCCATCGAGCGGCGCTCGGCACCCATCAGGATCTTGTCGCGCGCACGGTCGAAGTGGTCCATGCGGACTTCCTTCTCGTTGCTGCGCGCGGCGAACAACGCGGCCTCGTTGCACAGGTTGGCCAGGTCGGCACCGGAGAAGCCCGGGGTACCGCGCGCGATCACCATCGGCTCGACATCGTCGGCCAGCGGCAGCTTGCGCATGTGCACCTTGAGGATGTGCTCGCGACCCTTCACGTCCGGCAGGCCGACCACAACCTGGCGGTCGAAACGGCCCGGACGCAGCAGCGCCGGATCCAGCACGTCCGGACGGTTGGTCGCGGCGATGACGATCACCCCTTCGCCGCCTTCGAAACCGTCCATCTCCACCAGCAACTGGTTGAGGGTCTGCTCGCGTTCGTCATGACCGCCGCCCAGACCGGCACCACGGTGACGACCGACGGCGTCGATTTCGTCGATGAAGATGATGCACGGCGCGTGCTTCTTGGCCTGCTCGAACATGTCGCGCACGCGGCTGGCGCCGACGCCGACGAACATTTCCACGAAGTCCGAACCGGAGATCGAGAAGAACGGCACCTTGGCTTCGCCGGCGATGGCCTTGGCCAGCAGGGTCTTGCCGGTGCCCGGCGGGCCAACCATGAGCACGCCGCGCGGAATCTTGCCGCCGAGCTTGGTGAACTTGGACGGGTCGCGCAGGAAATCGACCAGCTCGCCGACTTCTTCCTTGGCCTCGTCACAGCCGGCCACGTCGGCAAAGGTCACCTTGACCTGGTCCTCGCCCTGCAGCTTGGCCCGCGACTTGCCGAAGGACATCGCGCCCTTGGCCCCGCCACCGCCGCCCTGCATCTGGCGCATGATGAACAGCCAGAAGCCGATGATCAGGATCACCGGCAGGAAGTTCATCAGGATTGCGCCCAGCGAGATACCGCTGGACGGCTCCTGCTGGACGATTTCAACATTCTTGGTACGCAGCACATTGATCAGGTCGCGATCGAACGGTGCGGTGATGGTGGAGGTCTGGCCACCACGCGTGGTGTAGGTGATTTCGTTGGTGCCGCCGCGCATGTCGCCGGCGAAGGTCACCTTCTGCACCGCGCCGCTGTCTACCTGGTCCAGGAACTGCGAATAGGTCGCGCCCGGCGCACCGGCGCCGCTCGTCTTTGGCGAGAAGCTCTGGAATACCACCATCAGCACGACGGCGACGACCACCCATAGCAGGAGGTTCTTGGTCAAGTCGTTCATCCTCATTGGCTCCGGTATTCCTCTTGTGCGGGCTGGTGCATGGGTCGGGCTTGCTTGTCGAGCTTACTTCATCACGGCGCGCTTGCCCTGTCCGAGGGCATAGACCTCGGGGGAGCGCTTGCGCGAGGCGTCCGGCTTGCGGATGGAGACCTTGTCGTACCGCCTGCGCATTTCACGCACGTAGTCGTCAAAACCCACACCCTGGAACAGCTTGATCAGGAACGCCCCACCGGTCTTGAGGTGGTTGTCGGCGAAATCCATGGCGAGCTCTGCCAGGTGCATCATCCGCGGCTGGTCCACCGCGTCCATTCCACTCTTATTGGGGGCCATATCGGACAGTACAAGGTCTACCGGCTGGTCCCCGACCATGGCCTCGAACTGCGATAGGACGGCTTCTTCCCTGAAGTCTCCGTGAAGGAAGTCCACGCCGGCCAGCGCGGGCATCTCAAGGATGTCCAGTGCGAACACCCGGCCGGTGTCGCCCATCTGCCGGCGGACCTGCTGCGACCAGCCACCCGGGGCAGCGCCGAGGTCCACCACCACCATGTGCGGCTTCAGCAGCCGGTCACGTTCGAGCAGCTCTTCCAGCTTGTAGGCCGCGCGCGAGCGCATGCCTTCAGCCTGCGCTTTCTTCACGTAGGGGTCGGAAAAGTGTTCTTTCAGCCAGCGCTGGCTGCTCTTGCTGCGGGAAACCATGGTAAATACAGCCGGATGGGGTGGCCATGATACCCTGAACCCCCCAAGTCACAGCGCTTTCCTGCATGTCCACTGCCCTGACCGCATCCCAGACCCGTTTCCTTCGCGGCCAAGCCCACGACCTCAAAGCCCTGCTCCAGATTGGCGGCAAGGGCGTGACCCCGGCCTTCCTGGCCGAGCTGGAAGAGGTGCTGGAGCGCCATGAACTGATCAAGGTGAAGGTGGCGGCAGAGGATCGCGAAGCCCGCGACGCCATGGTCGCCGAGCTGGTCGGTACCACCGGGGCGGCGCTGGTCCAGCGCATCGGCCACGTGGCCGTGCTGTACCGGCCGAGCAAGGAAAACCGCCAGATCGTGCTGCCGCGCGGCTGATAACCCGGTCCTGCCATGCAACTGAGCCACCAAGCCCCTGATTACGCCTACACGCTGCGCGGTGCGGATGGTCGTTCGGCGCGGATCAACGACCGCGAACTGACCGCGAGCTTCATCGTCACCCCGCAGGTGCTGGTGGAAAACTGGCCGGTGGGTTCGGTTGCCGAGCTGCAGCCGGCCCATCTGGAGGCGATCCTGGCGCTGGAACCGGTGTTGATCATCCTCGGCACCGGCGCCACGCAGGTGTTTCCTTCGCAGCAGCTGATGGCCGCGTGCCTGTCACGTGGGATCGGGCTGGAAGTGATGAACAATCCTGCTGCGGCGCGCACTTTCAACATCCTCGCCGGCGAAGGCCGCAAGGTCGCCGCGGCGTTTATTCTCGAACGTTGAATTCTGGTCGCTGAGGGCGACTTCGGCCGCTGGGGTTTGTGTGTTGGGGCGGGATAGGGGGCATTGGCAGGACACGCCGTGAACCCGTCCATGGGGGCTCGCTTTTCGCATCCATGCGAAAAGACGGTCCTGCCAACGCCCCCTACCCCGCCCCCCGACAATCCCCGGTGGCCGGGGGAAAAGAAAAAAGCAAAAGCAGACAGCCGATCCAAGGATCGGCTGCTTTGCGTTTGCCTTTGCTTTTTTCTTTCTCCCCCCGCCGAGGCGACCGTGTCGAAGGCGGGTGGCGGTGGGCTAGCCGGGACCGTTAGAGCCGCATGGATGCGGCGACGAGCCTCCAGGGACGGATTCACGGCGTGTCCCGGATAGCCCACCGCCACCCGCCAGGCAGGCAGACAACACGGCAACCGCTCTAGGCGGCGGCCGCGCTCACCGCGCCGGCAGGTACTGCTGCGGATCCACCGGCTTGCCGTTGTAGCGGATCTCGAAATGCAGCATGTCCCGGTTCGCGCCGGTGCGGCCCATTTCGGCGATCTGCTGGCCGGCCTTCACGCTCTGGCCTTCGTTGACCAGGCGCTTGCGGTTGTGCCCGTAGGCCGACAGCCACTGCTCGTTATGCTTGACGATGATCAGCTCGCCGTAGCCCACCAGCCCGGCGCCGGAGTACACCACCACGCCGTCGGCGGCAGCTTTGACCGCCTGGCCACTGGTGCCGGCGATGTCCACGCCCTGCTTGGTCGTCTCACCGGCCACGAAGCGACCCACGACCGCGCCATCAGCAGGCGAGCGCCAGCTGATGCCGCTGCGCACCGGTGGTGTGGTTGCCACCGGCCGGGTCGTGGTGGCGGTGCCACCGGACGCCCGCGGCGCGGTCACCACGGTGGTCGGCACGCGGCCACCGCCCGCACCCTGCGGATACAGGCGGATCACCTGGCCGGGGTAGATCGTGGACGGGTTGGACAGGCTGTTCCAGGCGATCAGGTCCGCCGGGGTGATGCTGTGGATGCGTGCCAGGGCGTAGATGGTGTCGCCCTTCTGCACGCGCACTGTCTTGCCCGGCTGGGCGACGGAGGCCTTCGGCGTGGCCGACGCACCGCTGCCGCCCGAACCGGAGGGACGCACCACGGTGGCGGTACCGCAGGCAGTCAACGCGGTCAGCGTGATGGCCAGCGCGCCTAGGCGCAGCCCCCTGTTGAAACGATCAGCACTCATGCGAACTTCGACCTCCATACAAGCCAGGCAACCAGGGCCACCACCATCGCGGTGGCGACCCAGCCCAGCGGTTCAATCCAGCGACGCAGCGCCGCCTCGGCGCGCGGTCCACCGATGCGGATCACCGCAGCCAGCACGAATACGCGCTTGCCGCGACCGATCAGCATGCTCAGCAGATACTGCGGCATCGGTACGCCGACGATACCCGACGCCCATGTGAAGACCTTCATCGGGATCGGCATGAAGCCGCCCAGCACCAGGAAGGTGAACACCGCCCACGGCGATTCGGCCATCTTGGCCTGCACGATCGCAATGCCGCGCTCGATGCCGGGCAGCATGCCCATCGTATCCAGCAGCGGCTTGACCGCCTCGAACGCGAAATGGCCCAGCGCGTAGCCGACCACCGCACCCACCATCGAACCGGACAGGCTGAGCGTGGCGAACCACCAGCCGCGCTTGGGCTGGGCCACGCACATCGGGGCCAGCATCACTTCCGGCATCACCGGGAAAATGATCGCTTCGATGAAGCTCAGCACCGTCAGGTAGGTCGGTGCCCGCTCATGGTTGGCCCACTTCAATGCGCGCTCGTACAGCGGCCCGAAAATCTTCATGAATGCCCTGCTCCGTGAAAAATCAGTCCAGCATGCCAGACAGCAACGGGACGAAGGTGACCGGCGCCAACACGGACTGCGTGATGCTGCCGTCGGGCAGGCGGTCAAGCTGCACCAGCGACTGCGCACCCGGCCCGCCGACCGGCGCCACCAGCCGCCCGCCGGGGGCCAGCTGCTCGATCAATGCATCCACCAACGCCGGCGCCGCGGCGGTGACCACGATGGCATCGTACGGCCCATGTTCGGGCCAGCCGACCCGGCCGTCGTCGTGCTTGGTGCGGATGTTCATGGCCAGCGAGCGGAACCGCTTGCGCGCCTGCCGCAGCAGGTCGCCGATGCGTTCGACGGTGAACACCTCCAGGCCCACCGCGGCCAGTACGGCGGCCTGGTAACCGGAACCGGTGCCCACTTCGAGCACGGTTTTCGGCGCAACCTGGAGGATCGCCTCGGTCATCCGGGCGACCACCCACGGCTGGGAAATCGTCTGGCCGTGGCCGATCGGCAGGGCAGTATCTTCGTAGGCACGCGAGGCCAGCGCTTCATCGATGAAAAGATGCCGCGGCACCACGCGGATGGCATTGAGGGTGGCCTCATCGACGATGCCGGCTTCGCGCAGGCGCTCGACCAGGCGGTCGCGCACGCGCTGGGAGGTCATGCCGATGCCTACCGCTTCGGGCTGCAGTCGCAGGCGCGCGGTCATGCCGGGCGGCCCAGTGCGGCGCTCAGCCCGCCGACCCAGCTGGCCACTTTTTCCAGCGCCTGGTAGCGCGTCAGGTCGACCTGGATCGGGGTGATGGAAATAAAGCCGGTGCGCACCGCATGGAAATCCGTGCCCGGGCCGGAATCCTGCTCGCGCCCTGCCGGGCCGATCCAGTAGACCGCATTGCCGCGCGGGTCCTTCTGCGCGATGCAGCCTTCGGCGCGGTGGCGGTTGCCCAGCCGGGTCACCTCGAAGCCCTTGACCTCGCTCCACGGCAGGTCCGGCACGTTGACGTTGAGGATCGTGTCGGCAGGCAGCGGATCGGCTTTCAGCTGCGCCACGATCTCCACCGCCGCGCGCGCGGCGGTCTGGAAATGCTTCGGCTCATGGTTGTGGCTGACCAGCGACATGGCGACCGCAGGCAGTCCCAGATGCCGCCCTTCCATCGCCGCCGAGACGGTGCCGGAATAGATCACGTCATCGCCAAGGTTGGCCACGTTGTTGATGCCCGACACGACGATGTCCGGCTCCTGGTCCAGCAATCCTGTCAACGCCAGGTGCACGCAGTCGGTCGGGGTGCCGGCGACGGAGACGGTGTGGTGATCCAGGCGCTTGAGGCGGATCGGCAGGTCCAGGGTCAGCGAGTTGCTGGCGCCTGACCTGTCCCGGTCAGGGGCGACCACGGTGACCTCATGCCCGGCCTGGCGCAGGACCGCCGCCAGCATGGCGATGCCCGGGGCATCGACACCATCGTCATTGCTGACCAGGACCCGCATCTGGGTTTTCACCACTTCATCGTTCAAGACTTCGCTTCCAATCACTGCTGACATGGACGTGGTCACGGCGCTCCCCCGGCGGCGGCGACCTCGCAGGTGCGTCTTGTATTGTGCCGCATGCGGCTCGCAGGGCCTACCCTGCCATGGGTCATTGGGCATCCTCATGACGGTGGCGGCATGCGTTAACCTGTCGGCATGTCGCATCCGCATGACGAAGATCCCGCCGAACTGTTCCGGTCAGCCATCGGGCAGGTTACCCCGCTGCGCAAGGGCAGCGGCCCGGCCCCGGCTGGGCCCAAGCCGCGCCCGCGTGCCCGGATGGCCGAACGTGATGAACAGGAAGCGCTGGGAGAGTTCGCCCGGCTGCTGCGCGACGGTGCTCCGCTGGATGCCGGTGATGCCCTCAGCTACCGCCGCGACAACCTGCCCCCGCGCATGTTCCAGCGGCTGAAGAAGGGCCAGTATTCGGTACAGGACGAACTGGACCTGCATGGTGCCACGGCCAGCCAGGCCGAACAGCTGCTGCGTCAGTTCCTGCTGGAGGCGCATGATCACGAGCATGGCTGCGTGCGCATCATCCACGGCAAGGGCCTGCAGTCCGATGGCGGTGCGCCGGTGCTGAAGAACCTGGTCGACCGCCACCTGCGCCTGCGCAACGACGTGCTGGCCTTCCACTCCGCGCCCACCGCCCAAGGCGGCACCGGCGCCGTGCTGGTGCTGCTGGCGAGATAGCTGCCGCTTTCGGCCGGCCCAGGCCCTGGGTGATAAGCCAGCGGTATCAAATAGATCGACGCTTTAGGTGGGGTGCCGCCGTCTTCTGCCCAACGACGCCACCCTTTGACGTTGCACGCTCGCATACGAGGGGCCGCCAACGACGTCACGTTTCAGCCCCGATCGAACTCCTTCAATGGCGATGCCCGTCAAGCACGTCCGCGACGGGCATCTTTCCAACTGGAGAATTGCCAATGAACACGTTCGCCTACGCTTCACTGTTCGCCTGCCTTCTGGCAAGCACTACCGCATCGGGCCAGGACATCGACGCGGTGACGATGTTGGCACGTCCAACCCCGCAGCAATGCCATAACGCCTTCGACGCGTCATCCGCCGCGAGCAGCTGCAGCAATGCCAGGATGGAAGTCTGGGATCAGACCAACTGTACGATCTACGTGGATTGCCTGCGCAACGACGGCACGACCATCGGCAATCGCAGAACGGTGCCACTCCCGCAGGTATCTTCCCTACGCAACTGTGACGGCCTGCTCTGCTGAGAGCATGCAAAAGGCGGGGTGCTGGCCCCGCCTTCTCTCTGTCACGAAGCGTCGGTGACCGGCCCGAGTTCGTGCAGTACGGCGGTGGCGTAGCAGCCCGGCGGCAGCGCGAAGGACAGTTCCAGCACGCCTTCCTGCAGCCATTGGTGCTGCAGCAGCGCCGGACGCAGGCGCAGCGAACGGCGCTCGTGCTTCAGGCCTTCGGCTTCCAGCCCGGCACGCAGCGCCTGCGACTGCTCATCGTCGATCGCAGCCAGCTCCAGCGCACGCGCGGCATCGCTGCTGCGCAGGTCGCCGACGCCCCACAACGGGCCGCTGGGATGGATGTCGAAACGGGCGAGGCGTTCAGCCAGCACCTCGCTCCACGGCTCGGGACCGAACACGCTGCGGCTGCCATCCAGCATCCAGACCTCGCCGTCGATCGGCTGGTCCCAGCTGCCCTGCTCCACGCGCGCGGCGAGCACGCGGTTGAACAGGGCCGAACGGGCGGCCGACAGCAGCAGCGAACGCTGGTCCTTGCGCATGCGGCGGCCGCCGAACATCGCCAGCGCGGCGGGCACGTTGCCACCGTCGCGGCCGAAGCGCTGCTCACCGAACCAGTTGGGAATGCCGCGTTCGGCGATCTGCTGCAGGCGTGCGTCGATCGCTGCGGCATCACCGTCCACTTCGCGCAACACCAGCTTGAAGCGGTTGCCGGCCAGCGCCCCGCGCTGCAGCTTGCGGTTGTGCCAGGTCGAGGACACCACCTCCACTTCGTCGCTGGCCAGCAGGCCCAGGTCCGGCGCCACGCGCTTGGGCAGGTGCACGCTGAAGCGCTGGGTGGTGACCGCGTGCCGATCCTTCATCCCGGCAAAGCTCACCGCCATCTCCGGCAGGCCGGCCCACTGCGCCAGCAGCTTGGCCACGTGCACCGTATTGGCGCCGCGCTTGCGGATCTCCAGCAGCAGGTGTTCGCCTTCGCCGGTGGGTTCGAAGGACGGCAGTTCATCGACCTGGAAATCATCGGGCGTGCTGCGGACAAGTGCACGTGCGAACAGTGGCTCACCAAAGGCCAGCGGCAACGGCATCATGCCGCCACCAGCAGCACGATGGCCTGCGCTGCAATGCCTTCCTCGCGACCGGTGAAGCCCAGCTTCTCCGACGTGGTCGCCTTGATGCTGACCGCATCGACCGGCAGCTGCAGCAGCTCGGCGATGCGCTCGCGCATGGCCGCGGCATGCGGCCCGACCTTGGGACGTTCGCAGATCACGGTGATGTCGGTGTTGCCGACCTGCCAGCCACGCGAGCGCAGCAACACGTCGCAGTGCAGAAGGAAATCGCTGCTGTCGGCATCCTTCCAGCGGTCATCGCTGGGCGGGAAATGCTGGCCGATATCGCCCAGCGCCAGCGCACCGAGCATCGCATCGCACAGCGCGTGCAGGATCACATCGCCGTCGCTGTGCGCCAGCACGCCGGCGGTATGCGCAACGCGCACTCCCCCCAACATGATGTGGTCGCCCGGGCCGAAGGCATGGACGTCGTAACCCTGGCCAATGCGGACAGGCGGGAAAGGAAGCGTGGTCATCGGAACAGCCTTTGCTATGCAGCGCGCGCGCCGGTCATTCGGCGCGACGGGAAAGTACGAATTCGAAGCGATCCAGGTCCGCGGGCGTGGTGACCTTGAAGTTGTCCTCGCTGCCTTCCACAAGCACCGGACGCTGGCCCTGGCATTCCATGGCCATGGCATCGTCGGTAACCTCGATGCCAGCGGCAGCCGCCTCGGTCAGTGCCCGCGCCAACTGGTGGCGACGGAACAGCTGCGGGGTCAGTGCCCGCCACAGCCGCGCGCGCGGCTCGGTGCCGTCGATGCCGCCATCGTCGCCGGCGCGTTTCAACGTGTCGCGCACCGGGGCGGCCAGGATCGCACCCACCGGATCAGCGCGCCCCACTTCCAGCAGCCGGCTGAGATCGGCCAGCGCCAGGTTGGGCCGCGCCGCGTCATGCACCAGCACGAACTCATCGGCGCGCACGCTGTCGGGCAAGGCGAGCAGCCCGGCCAGCACCGACGCCGCCCGCGTCTCGCCGCCGTGGCAGGTCAGGACGGGCTTGCCGGACCATTCGGTCCAGCCCGGCCAATCCGCATCGTCGGCACTGATCACCACCATCGCACCGGCCACCGCAGGGTGCACCAGCAGGGCATCCAGGGTGTGGGCCAGCAGGGTCCGGCCGCCTGCCTGCAGGTACTGCTTGGGCACCGGAGCGCCGAAACGACTGCCACGACCGGCAGCGGGCACGATCACCCAGATCGCCGCGCTCATGGCACGTCGGCCGGGTGATCGGCTGGCGTCGGCGCGGCCACAGGGGCACGCACCGGGGCCACCGGCGCATCTTCGACCACGCGGTAGAACTTCTCGCCGGGCTTGATCATGCCCAGCTCGCTGCGCGCGCGCTCTTCGATGGCCGCCTGCCCTTCCTTCAGATCCTGGACTTCGGCAGCCAGCGCATCATTGCGCTGCTGCAGGCCATCGTTGTCACGGTTCTGGTGCTCGACCTGGGCTTCCAGGGTCATCACTTCGCCTGAATTGCCCGGGCCGAACCAGAAACGGTACTGCAACCATGCCAGCAGCAGGGCCAAGGCCAACAGCGCCCACCGCCAGTTGCGCATGGGATCAGCGCTTCAACGAAACGAAGGCATCACGACCGGCGTAACGCGCGCCGGCACCCAGCGCTTCTTCGATGCGCAGCAGCTGGTTGTACTTGGCCACGCGATCACTGCGGCACAGCGAACCGGTCTTGATCTGGGTTGCCGTGGTAGCAACGGCGATGTCGGCGATGGTGGTGTCTTCGGTCTCGCCCGAACGGTGCGACACGATGGCCGCGTAACCGGCGCGGTCGGCCATGGCGATCGCTTCCAGCGTTTCGCTCAGGGTGCCGATCTGGTTGACCTTGATCAGGATCGCGTTGGCGGTGCCCGAATCGATGCCTTCCTTGAAGATCTTCGGGTTGGTGACGAACAGATCGTCGCCGACCAGCTGCACCTTCTTGCCGATGCGGTCGGTCAGCAGCTTCCAGCCGGCCCAGTCGTTCTCGGCCAGGCCGTCTTCGATGGTGATGATCGGGTACTGGTTCGACCAGTCAGCGAGGAAGTCGACGAACTGCTCGGAGGTCAGGCGCTTGTTCTCGCCGACCAGGTTGTACTTGCCGTTTTCGTAGAACTCGCTGGAGGCCACGTCCAGGCCCAGCAGCACGTCGTCACCGGCGGTGTAACCGGCCTTGCCGATCGCTTCCAGGATGGTGTCGAGCGCTTCGACGTTGCTGCGGAAGTCCGGCGCGAAGCCGCCTTCGTCGCCCACGGCGGTGCTCAGGCCATGGCCCTTCAGCACCGACTTCAGCGAATGGAAGATCTCGGTACCGGCGCGCAGGCTTTCGGAGAACGAGCTGAAGCCCACCGGCAGCACCATGAACTCCTGGAAGTCCACGTTGTTGTCCGCGTGCGCACCACCGTTGATGATGTTCATCATCGGCACCGGCAGCGACGGTGAAACACCGGTCTTGCCAGCCAGGTACTGCCACAGCGCCTGCTTGTTCGATGCGGCGGCGGCATGCGCGGCGGCCATCGAAACACCGAGCAGCGCGTTGGCGCCCAGGCGGCCCTTGTTCTCGGTGCCATCGAGGTCGATCAGGCGGCGGTCAAGGCCTTCCTGGTCGGCGGCATCGAAGCCGGTCAGTGCGCCGGCAATGGCGCCGTTGATGTTCTCCACGGCCTTGCGCACGCCTTTGCCGAGGTAACGGGTCTTGTCACCGTCACGCAGTTCCACCGCTTCCTTGGTGCCGGTCGAGGCGCCGGAGGGGACTGCGGCGCGACCGAACGAACCGTCCTCCAGGATGACGTCGGCTTCCAGCGTGGGGTTGCCACGGCTGTCGAGGATTTCACGGGCGTGGATGCTGCGGATCGTACTCATGGGCTGGCCGGTTACCTGTCTGTAGAGGAAGGCGACAAAAACGAATGCCGCGTGATTATCCCCGCACGGCCGCCCATTGCCAAATCGGCGACTGAATCCCGTACCGACACGCCTGCAGCGCGGCTACCTAGAACAGGCGCGGCAACAGCAGGCAGGCCACCAGCAGGGCCAGCAGCGCGAGCGCTGCGATGCCTGCGGCCGGCCGTTGCGGCAGGCGCAGCGACAGCACACTGGCCACCAGGCAGCCGAGCGTCACCAGCACGCCGATGCAAAGTGTGATCAGCAGGGGAATGCGGGTCGCCCGCAGGGCATGGTCGCCATCGCCGGGCATGCCGACACTGGCGAGCACCAGGAAGGCCAGCATGAACACGCTGGCCCAAGCCGCCAGAGACAGGCCAAGGGCCGTCCAGCCCCATGGCCAGTGGCGCCACTGCCGCCGCTGGCGGCGCGCAGCGAGCGCCGCCCACGGATCAAGACTCATGCGAAGCGCGAGAAACCGTGCTTCTTGGTCACCGCATCGAGCTCCATCAGGGTCTCCAGCAGTTCTTCCATCCGATCCAGCGGCCAGGCATTGGGGCCATCGGACAGCGCCTTGGACGGGTCGGGATGGGTTTCGGCAAACAGGCCGGACACACCGACCGCGACCGCAGCACGCGACAGCACCGGCACGAATTCGCGCTGGCCACCGGAGCTGGTGCCCTGCCCGCCCGGCAGCTGCACCGAATGGGTGGCATCGAACACCACCGGGCAGCCGGTATCGCGCATCACCGAGAGCGAGCGCATGTCGCTGACCAGGTTGTTGTAGCCGAAGCTGGCACCGCGCTCGCAGACCATGATCTGCTCGTTGCCGGTCGCCTTGGCCTTCTCCACCACCGGCTTCATGTCCCATGGGGACAGGAACTGGCCCTTCTTGATGTTCACCGGCTTGCCGGCGGCACAGACCTTGGTGATGAAATCGGTCTGCCGGACCAGGAACGCAGGCGTCTGCAGCACATCGACCACCGAGGCCACTTCGTCCATCGGGGTGTACTCATGCACGTCGGTCAGCACCGGCACGCCGATCTGCTTCTTCACTTCGGCCAGTACCTTCAGGCCTTCTTCCATGCCCGGGCCACGGAAGGCGGTACCGGAGGTGCGGTTGGCCTTGTCGAAGCTGGACTTGAAGATGAAATTCACCCCGAGCCGGCCGGTGATTTCCTTCAGGCGGCCAGCGACGTCGAGCTGCAGCTGCATCGACTCGATCACGCAGGGGCCGGCGATCAGGAACAGGGGCTGGTCCAGCCCGACCTCGAATCCACACAGTTTCATGGCGTTTCCTTGTTGTGGCGCGGCGCCGGCACGGGCCGGCAGGCATCAGGGGTTCAAGCGCGGAACATGGGGGCTGCACGCCCCCACTGCAAGTCAGGCAACGGCGTCGGCCAGCGGCTGGCCCGCCGCCTTGCGCTCGCGCGCGGCACGGATGAAGCCGATGAACAACGGGTGGCCGGCACGCGGGGTGGACAGGAACTCCGGATGCGCCTGGCAGGCCAGGAACCACGGATGCGCACTGCGCGGCAGTTCGATCACTTCCACCAGGGTATCGTCCATCGACTTGCCCGCGATCACCAGGCCGGCATCTTCCAGCTGGGTGCGGTAGCGGTTGTTGAACTCGTAACGATGGCGGTGGCGCTCTTCCACCACGTCCTTGCCGTACAGCTCACGGGCCAGCGTGCCCGGCTTCAGGCGCTGCTCCTGCAGGCCCAGGCGCATGGTGCCGCCGAGGTCACTCTTGTCGTCACGCTTCTCCACGTCGCCGGTGGCGGTGCGCCATTCGGTGATCAGGCCGATCACCGGATCCGGCGACTGGCGGTCGTTCTCGGTGCTGTTGGCGCCTTCCAGGCCGGCCACGTGGCGGGCGTAATCCACCACCGCAGCCTGCATGCCGTAGCAGATGCCGAAGTACGGCACCTTGTGCTCGCGGGCGTACTGCGAGGTCAGCACCTTGCCTTCGAAGCCGCGGTCACCGAAGCCACCGGGCACCAGGATGCCATCGACATCGGCCAGGGCGGACATGTCGCTGCCTTCCAGCTCCTGCGCTTCCAGCCACTTCAGGGTGACCTTGGTGCGCTGGCGCAGGCCGCCATGCTTGAGCGCCTCGCCAACCGACTTGTACGCATCCTGGTGGTCCACGTACTTGCCCACCACCGCGATGGTCACCGCATCGAGCGGGTTGAGGGTGGCGTCCACCGCGTCTTCCCACATCGACAGGTCGACCGGACCGGCCTTGTCGGCCAGCTTGAACTGGTTCACCACGATGTCATCCAGGCCCTGTGCGTGCAGCCCCATCGGGATGCTGTACAGCACGTCCACGTCCGGCACGCTGATCACCGCGCGCTCGGAGACGTTGGTGAACTGGGCGATCTTGCGACGCTCCGAGTCCGGCACTGCCTGTTCGGAACGGCACAGCAGCACGTCCGGCTGGATGCCGATCGATCGCAGCTCCTTGACCGAATGCTGGGTCGGCTTGGTCTTCAGCTCGCCGGCCGCACTGATGTACGGCACCAGGGTGAGATGCATGAACAACGCCTTCTCCGGGCCGCGCTCGGTACGCACCTGGCGGATAGCCTCCAGGAACGGCAGCGACTCAATGTCGCCGACAGTGCCGCCGATTTCCACCAGCGCCACGTCGAAGCCCTCGGTGGCTTCGTCGATGCAGCGGCGGATCTCATCGGTGATGTGCGGAATCACCTGCACGGTGGCGCCGAGGTAGTCGCCGCGACGCTCCTTGCGGATCACGTTCTCGTAGATGCGCCCGGTGGTGACCGAGTTCTTGCGGCTCAAGCGGGTGCGCACGAAACGCTCGTAGTGGCCCAGGTCCAGGTCGGTCTCGGCGCCGTCATCGGTGACGTACACCTCGCCGTGCTGGAACGGGCTCATGGTGCCCGGGTCGACGTTGATGTACGGGTCGAGCTTCATCATCGTGACCTTCAGGCCACGGGCTTCGAGGATTGCGGCCAGTGACGCGGCGGCAATGCCTTTGCCGAGCGAGGACACCACGCCGCCGGTTACGAAAATCAAGGGAGTCATGGCTGCAAGCATCCTGTATTGAATTGAGGAACGGCCACGCCCCTCCGGCCCAACGGGCGGGGGGTAGGCAGAAAGGGGGATTGGCGACTCGCCGCGGCGGCGAGCAGGGAGGTAAGGGGGTGGCCAGCGAGCGAGGTCAGCTTGGCCGTGCCGGTCGTGGAGACCGTCACCTGCGCCCAGCCTTGCTGGCTGCCACGCATGGCCTTGCCAGTCCAATCGCTGATGGTGGACACGCACTACTCCCGGAAAGCGATAGTTTACAGATTGAAGGCCTCAACCCCAAGGGGCAGCCGGCAACCGGGCAAAAAGAAGGCCCCGGCAGAACCGGGGCCCGGGCACGCAAGCGCGGCAGATCAGCGCTTCTTGCGGGCTTCTTCCTCTTCTTCCTCGCTCTGCGGCGCCTGCTGGCCGTTGGCCTTCAGCTCGGCGTTGGCCTGCGCGCGGCGCTTGGCCTTGGCATCGGCTTCGGCCTGCGCCGGATTGGCCTGGTCGCCCTGCTGCGGCGCCGGCTGGCCGGCATTCTGGGCCAGCGCCAGCGGCACGGCGACCATGGCAGCGGCAACGATGGCGATAGTGAGCAGCTTCTTCATGGAGTCCTCCTCGCGGTAACGACCCTGAACATGGGGCCGCTGGGGTCGGTTTCCCAGCTATGGCCATTTTAGCGCCCCCGCTGGCCCGGCAGATGAACCGCAGGCGTGCAAAATCCCTGCCCAGACCGCACACTTGCGCGTCGCTCCAACGCTTTGAAACATAGATGAACACCCGCTATAACGCCGCCGATATCGAAGTCCTGTCCGGCCTTGACCCGGTCAAGCGCCGCCCCGGCATGTATACCGACACCACCCGCCCGAACCACCTGGCGCAGGAAGTGATCGACAACTCGGTGGACGAAGCGCTGGCCGGCCACGCGCGCTCCATCGAGATCACGCTGTACAAGGACGGCAGCGTGGAAGTCAGCGATGACGGCCGCGGCATGCCGGTGGACATCCACCCGGAAGAGAAGATCCCCGGCGTGGAACTGATCCTGACCCGCCTGCACGCGGGCGGCAAGTTCAACAACAACAACTACACCTTCTCCGGCGGCCTGCATGGCGTGGGCGTGAGCGTGGTCAACGCGCTGTCCACCCTGGTGGAACTGCACATCAAGCGCGAAGGCGCCGAGCACCGCATCACCTTCCGCAATGGCGACCTCGCCTCGCCGCTGGAAGTGGTCGGCAGCGTGGGCAAGAAGAACACCGGCACCCGCCTGCGCTTCTGGCCGGATCCGAAGTACTTCGATACGCCCAAATTCGCGGTGCGCGCGCTCAAGCACCTGCTGCGCGCCAAGGCCGTGCTGTGCCCCGGGCTGACGGTCAAGCTGACCGACGAAGCCACCGGCGAAGTGGACACCTGGCATTACGAAGACGGCCTGCGCGACTACCTGAAGTTGGAACTCGGCGAGCGCGAGATGCTGCCGGGCAACCTGTTCGTGGGCCACGTCAAGAAGGAAAACGAGATCGCCGACTGGGCCGTGGCGTGGATGCCCGAAGGCGAGCTGGTGCAGGAAAGCTACGTCAACCTGATCCCCACCGCCCAGCACGGTACCCACGTCAACGGCCTGCGTACCGGCCTGACCGAGGCGTTGCGCGAGTTCTGCGACTTCCGCAACCTGCTGCCGCGCGGCGTCAAGCTGGCGCCGGAAGATGTGTGGGACCGGGTCGCCTTCGTGCTGTCGATCAAGATGACCGACCCGCAGTTCAGCGGCCAGACCAAGGAACGCCTGTCCTCGCGGCAGGCCGCCGGCTTCGTCGAAGGCGCCGCCCATGATGCCTTCAGCCTGCTGCTGAACCAGAACGTGGAGATCGGCGAGCGCATCGCGCAGCTGGCCATCGAGCGCGCCAGCGCACGCCTGAAGACCGAAAAGCTGGTGGTGCGCAAGAAGGTCACCCAGGGCCCGGCCCTGCCCGGCAAGCTGGCCGACTGCATCAGCCAGGACCTGTCCCGCACCGAGCTGTTCCTGGTGGAAGGTGACTCGGCCGGCGGCAGCGCCAAGCAGGCCCGCGACAAGGATTTCCAGGCCATCATGCCGCTGCGTGGCAAGATCCTGAACACCTGGGAAGTCTCCTCCAACAGCGTGCTGGCCTCCGAGGAAGTGCACAACCTGGCCATCGCCATCGGTTGCGATCCGGGCAAGGAAGACATCAGTGGCCTGCGCTACGGCAAGGTCGTCATCCTGGCCGACGCCGACTCCGACGGCCTGCACATCGCCACCCTGCTCACCGCGCTGTTCCTGAAGCATTTCCCGGCGCTGGTCGATGCTGGCCACGTGTTCGTGGCGATGCCGCCGCTGTTCCGCATCGACGTGGGCAAGCAGGTGTTCTACGCGCTGGATGAAGAAGAGAAGCGCACCATGCTGGACAAGATCGAGCGCGAGAAGATCAAGGGTGCGATCAGCGTGACCCGCTTCAAGGGCCTGGGCGAGATGAACCCGCCGCAGCTGCGTGAATCGACCATCCATCCCGATACGCGACGTCTGGTGCAGCTGACCATCGATGATGGCGAGCAGACCCATTCGCTGATGGACATGCTGCTGGCGAAGAAGCGTGCATCGGATCGGAAGGGATGGTTGGAGACCAAGGGCGACCTGGCCTCGCTTGAAGCCTGACCAACAAAAAACGCCGGCCTTGAGGGCCGGCGTTTTTTTGTGCCGATGCGCGGCGTCGGGCGATCAGGCCCAGCCCACCATCTCGAACAGCTTGAGGATCAGGTAGGCACAGCCACCGGCCGCCGGGATGGTCAGGATCCAGGCCCATACGATGCGCTCGATCACGCCCAACCGCAGCGAACGCGGGTTCTTGGCAAAGCCAACGCCCATGATCGCCGTGGAGATGCTGTGCGTGGTCGACACCGGCATGCCGAAGTGCGCCGCCACGGTCAGCACCGTGGCCGAGCTGGTTTCCGCAGCGAAGCCATGGATCGGGTGCAGCTTGACCATCTTGTGGCCGAGCGTCTTGATGATCTTCCAGCCACCTGAAGCCGTACCGGCCGCCATCACCACCGCGCAGGTCAGCACGATCCACATCGCGATGCCGTCACCCGCACTCGCGTCGGGATGCATGAAGGCCAGGAACGAAGGCAGATTGTCCAGTGCACCGGTGGCCTCGGCGCCGATCAGCGTCATGGCGATGATGCCCATCGTCTTCTGCGCATCGTTGTGCCCGTGCGCGAAGCCCATGTAGGCCGCCGAGACGATCTGCGCCTTGCCGAAGAACATGTTGACGAAGCGCGGGCGTGCCAGGCGACCGATCGCCCCGCCCACCTTGGCCAGGCCGGCGATCATCGCCCACAGCAGCAGCATCACCACGATGCCGAGCAGGAAGCCGGCCACCGGCGAGGTGATCATCGGCACGAACACCTTCCACAGCAGGCCTTTGTTCTGCGCCCAGCTGCCCAGCCGCTCGGACCAGATCAAAGCATCCCAGTTGTTGTGGGCAGCGGCCAGGCCGGCGCCGCACAGGCCACCGATCAACGCGTGGGAGGAAGAGGACGGCAGCCCCTTCCACCAGGTGATCAGGTTCCAGATGATGCCGCCCAGCAGTGCGCACAGGATCACCTGCGGGGTCACGTCGACCACGTTGGTGTTGAGCAGGCCGGAGGCGATGGTCAGCGCAACGGCGGTGCCGGTCAGTGCGCCGATGAGGTTCATGAAGGCCGCCAGCATGACCGCCCAACCCGGCGACAGCACCTTGGTGGCGACCACGGTGGCGATGGAGTTGGCGGTATCGTGGAAGCCGTTGATGAACTCGAAGACGAGCGCGGCGAAAATCACCACCAGGACAAGGGTCAGCATCCGTGCGGCCCGTCAGCTGTTCTTCAAGACGATCTGGTACGCCACAACGCCCGCCTCGCGGCAGCGGTCGATGGCCTTTTCCAGGATCTCGAAGAATTCCTTCAGCAGGAACATCTGCAGGTGGTCCAGGCGACCGGAATAGATGTCGCGGTACAGCTCCAGCATCAGCCGGTCGGCCTCGTTTTCCAGCGCGCGCAGCTTTTCGTTGAGCGCGGTCATCCGGTCCAGGTTCATGTGGCGCAGGTCCGCCACCATTTCCACCACCACGGCGGCGGCCTGTTCCAGCATCGCCGCGCGCGGGGCGAAGTCGATGTGCTCCAGGTGGGCCACGGCCAGCGAATAGCGGTCAGCGAACTTTTCGACCTGCTTGGGAATCTTGTACAGCGCCGAGCCGAGCGCTTCGATGTCCTCGCGCTCGATCGGGGTCATGAAACTGTCCACCAGCGCCTGGCTGATCTTGTCCGACGCGGCGCGTTCACGCAGACGGGCAAGCTTGAAGGCATCCAGCGCAGGCTGGCGGTCGGACTCGCGCATCATCGCGTGCAGGGCGCGTGCGCTGTCGCTGGCCGCGACGGCGGCCTCATCAAGCAGGGTGTAGAACTGTTTGCCGGAGCCGAAAATGGTCTGCAGAGAGAACATTGAGAAACCTGTTCGCCGTCACGGGAAGGACGGCACCAGGTGGAATTATGACGGCTAGATGACCGTTGCGGGTACTCCCGGACATTTCTGACGGAATCCGCCCCCCAACCTGAACGGGCAGTTGCCGCTCGCCACCCTCTGTTTGCTAAGATGCCAGCGCGCCTACGGGCGCACACCTATGGACGACGACCCTTACCCCCCGCCGCCGCGCCCGACCCCGGTCCCCAGCGCCTGCCGCCATCGCAGACACCCTTCTTCCCTGCCACCAACCGGGGACGATGCCCGTGTTTGAACTGATTATTGTCCTGGCCCTGATCCTGCTCAACGGCTTCTTCGCCATGTCCGAGATGTCGGTCATGACCTCGCGCAAGAGCCGGCTCAAGCAGATGGCCGCCACCAGCAAGCGCGCCGAACGCGCACTGGAACTGTCCGAAAAGCCGGAAAGCTTCCTGTCCACGGTGCAGATCGGCATCACCCTGATCGGCATCCTGACCGGTGTGTTCGGTGGCGAGGCGATCGGCCTGGCCATCGCCGCCTGGCTGCACGACCTGTTCCCCGGCTTCGCCTACGCCAACCAGGTCGGCAAGGCACTGGCGGTGGCCTTGATCACCTTCCTGACGCTGATTTTCGGGGAGCTGGTGCCCAAGCGTCTTGCCATCACCCGCTCGGAAGATATCGCCGGCCTGGTTGCCTGGCCGATGGGCTGGCTTTCGCGGATCGCCTTCCCGGCCGTCTGGCTGCTGTCCCACAGCACCCGCCTGGTGCTGAGGGTGATCGGGCTGGGCAAGGATGAAGCGGCCAGCGTCACCGAAGAAGAGATCCGCATGCTGGTGGCCGAAAGCCACGAGGCCGGCGTGATCGACGCACACGAGCGCGACATGATGAACCGCGTGATGCGGCTGGGCGACCGCACCGCCGACAGCCTGATGACCCCGCGCAACCGCATTGCATGGCTGGATACCCAGGGCGCGCTGGAGAAGAACCTGGAGATCATGAGCGAGAACGAGTTCTCGCGGTATCCGGTGTACCGGGACAATGACTCGGACGTGGTCGGCATCCTTGAAATGAAGAGCCTGGCCACGCGCATGGCGCGCGGTGACCACGCCTTGTTCCAGAACCTGCGCGAGGTGCTGTACGTCTCTGAAAGCACCCATGCGATGAAGCTGCTGGAGATCTTCCGCGAGGAACAGCAGTCGGTCGCACTGGTGGTGGACGAGTACGGCGAAATCCAGGGCCTGGTCACCATCAGCGACCTGATGGGCGCGGTGGTCGGCCGTCTGCAGGCCACCGAAAACGCGGACGAAGATGCGCTGGTGGTGACCCGCGAAGACGGCTCGCTGCTGGTGGACGGCTCGCTGCCGATCGAAGACCTGCGCGAGCTGCTGGGCACCAATGACCTGCCCGATGCCGAGGACGGCGATTACTACACGCTGGCCGGCATGTGCATCCACTTCTTCGGCCGCATCCCGCACGTGGGGGAGTACTTCGACTGGGCCGGTTGGCGCATCGAGGTGATCGACCTGGACGGTGCGCGCGTGGACAAACTGCTGCTGCGCACGCTTTCCGACGAGCAGGCCGATGAACTCACCGCCTGATCCCGGCCTGCCGCCGGACGACGCGTGCCCCTCAGACAGCGGGTCGAACTACCGCAACGAAGGCATCCGCACGCTGTTGGCGATGTTCGAGTTCGGCGACCCGGCCCAGCACATGAAGCTGGGGCAGATCCTGCAGAACCTGCAGCAGAGTGCGTTCGGCGTGTTCCTGTTCATCGCCATCCTGCCCTCGTTCATCCCGATTCCCGGCGTGGGCGGGGCCCTCAGCGGTCCGCTGGTCATCCTGATCGGCGCGCAGATGATGTGCGGGCTGCGCAAGCCGTGGGTGCCGGGTTTCATCGCCCGCCGTGGACCCAGACGCGGCACGATGCACAGGTTCCTGGACCGTATCGATGGCGCGCTGCGCCGGCTCGACCGCCTGCTGAAGCCGCGGCTGCCGCAGCTCCTGCAGCCGGTTGCCGCGCATGCCTTCAGCGGCCTGCTGCTGGTGTTGCTGGGGGTGCTGCTGTCCCTGCCGATCCCCTTCACCAATTATCTGTTCGGCTTCCAGCTGCTGCTGTTTTCGCTGGCGCTGCTGGAACGCGATGGGGTGCTGATGCTGGTGAACTGGATAGCCGCAGTGGTCGCGGTGGTGTTCTTCGGTTTCAGTTCCGGGCAGTTGGTCGAGTACGTAGCGGAACTGTTGCAGCGCTGGTTCTGACCGACCGCAGTGTCGAGCAAGCTCGACACTGCAGACCGACTGCCGACCAGACCGTAGTGTCGAGCTTGCTCGACACAGCAGACCGGGGATCAACGAAGGTCTACGAACCCGTTGTCGCCCAGCCGGCTCGGCTCATCCTGCACCGCCGACAGCACGAAGCTCAGCGCCTTGCCCAGCAGGGTACCCGGCCCATCCCAGTATTCGGCCGATTCGGCCTGGACGTGGATCAGCCGCAGGTTCGGATCATCCTTGCCCTCCGGGAAGAACAGCTTCATCGCCGGTGACCACAACGCCTCGATCTTCGCCCGGTCGTCGACGATCCGCGCGGTGCCCGCGACGGACACGTAGCTGTTCTTCGAAGGCGACGCATAGGCCACGTTGACCCGCGGATTGAGTGCGATCTCGGCCACCTTCGGGCTGTCGGCCGAGGTGGCGAACCACAGGTCGCCGTCGAATTCCACTTCCTGGGTGCCCAGCGGGCGGCTGTACAGGCGGCCATCGACGCCGGTGGTGGTGAACATCGCCACCTCGACATCCTTGATCAGGGCGGCGAGCTGGGTGATGTGCTGCTGGCGATCTGCGTTCATGAGTTGCTCCTTGGTAGAGCTCCATCTCACGCGAGCGCCGTGCAACGCCGCGTGAGGTGGATGTTCAGCGCGCGTGGTGGCGTACGCGCGCCATTCAGGCAGCGTGGCGCGCGTGCCAGGCCTGCATGGCCAGTTCGAACGAACGCAGGCGCGCGCGATGGTCGTAGATGTTCGCGGTCAACAGCAGTTCGTCAGGCTGGTGGCGATCGACGAAGGCGGCGATGCCCTCGCCCACCTGCTGCGCGTCGCCCAGCACGGTGCAGGCCAGCGCACGCTCCACGCCTACCTTTTCATGCGGCTGCCAGAACGTATCGATGTCGTCCACCGGCGGCGGGATCCGGCCGGGATTGCCGCGTCGCAGGTTGACGAAGCTCTGCTGCTGGCTGGTGAACAGCCGCCGCGATTCGGCTTCGCTTTCGCTGGCCACCACGTTCAGGGCCAACATCGCATGCGGCCGCTTGAGCGTGGCCGATTCACGGAAATCACGGCGGTAGACCGCCAGCGCCTCGTCCATCGAATCGGGGGCGAAGTGGGAAGCGAAGGCGTACGGCAGGCCCAGCGAGGCGGCCAGGCGCGCGCCGAACAGGCTGGAGCCCAGTATCCATACCGGCACCCGCAGGCCAGCCCCCGGCACTGCCTGCACGGCCTGCCCGGGCTGTGCCGGTTCGAAGTAATGCAGCAGCTCGCGGACATCCTGCGGGAACTGGTCGGCGCTGTCGAAGTAGCGCCGCAGCGCGCGGGCGGTGGGCTGGTCGGTACCGGGCGCGCGGCCCAGCCCCAGGTCGATGCGATCCGGATACAACGAGGCCAGCGTGCCGAACTGTTCGGCGGCCTGCAGCGGGGCGTGGTTGGGCAGCATGATGCCGCCAGCCCCGACCCGGATGCGCTGGGTGCCACCGGCGACATGGCCGATCAGCACCGCGGTAGCGGCGCTGGCGATGCCCGGCATGTTGTGGTGCTCGGCCAGCCAGAAGCGGCGGTAGCCCAGCGCATCGGCCTGTTGGGCCAGTTCGAGCATGTTGGCGAAGGCGGCGGTGGTGTCACTGCCCTCGCAGACCGGGGCCAGGTCGAGGATCGACAAGGGAATCATCAGGCAGGCATTCCATGAGGAGATGCCCACGGTATGGGGATGGCCGGACACGCTTGCCAGTGCCGATGGCGGGACGCTGATTCCCGTGGCCCTCAATGCCGTGAACCCCCGGTAGCGCCGGGCCATGCTCGGCGGCCCCTGCTTCGGATCCCACGTTGCCCCATCGCTAGCCGCCGAGCATGGCTCGGAGCTACCGCGCAGAGTCAGAACGCGCTGGGCTTGGGCTCCGGCAGCGGCTGGTCCACCAAGGGCTGCAGTTGTGCATCCAACGCCACCCGCTCGTCGAACACGAAGCAGCGACCGTCGTAGCCTTCCCCGCCCACTTCCTCGAAGTAGCCCAGGATGCCGCCTTCCAGCTGCAGCACGTTCTCCATGCCGTCGTTGCGCATCCACAGCGCGGCCTTTTCGCAGCGGATGCCGCCGGTGCAGAAGCTGACCACGGTGCTGTCCTTCAGCGCGTCGCGGTGCGGTGCCAGCGCTGCCGGAAGGTCGGTGAACTTCTCGATCGGCAGCACCAGCGCATCCTGGAACGTGCCGAATTCGACTTCCTGCAGGTTGCGCGTGTCGAGCATCACCACCGGTTTTCCGGCATCGTCGTGGCCCTGGCGCAGCCACCGCTGCACGGTGGCCGGGTCGATCGCCGGGGCGCGTGGATACGCCAGCGGCTGGCCGTCATCGCGGCGGAAACTGATGATTTCGTCCTTCACCTTCATCTTCAGCCGGGCGAAGGGCTGGTGTTCGCTGAAGCTGGTCTTGACCCGCATCCCGGCGAAACGGTCGTCAGCCTGCAGGGCTGAATAGAAGCCGTCGATTCCAGCCGGCGCCCCGGCCAGGAACAGGTTCAGCCCCTCGCCCGCCACCAGGATGCTGCCCCGCAGCCCAGCGGCCTCGGCCCGCGCCAGCAGCTGGTCGGCCAGTTGCTGGGGGTTTTCAACGGTGACGAAGTGGTAGGCAGCGGTATTGGCGATCATCCGCCCATTTTACCCGCTGCGCGCCAGCTCAGCCGCGCAGCAGCATGAACGGAAGCAGCACCAGCGCGGCCGCCACCCCCATGCCCAGCAGCACCAGTACGACAAACCCGGGCCGACGCCGCAGCAGGCTGCCAAAGGTCTCCGCACTGCCGTCCTGCAGGGCCTGTTCGCGCTCGGCGCGCATGCGCACGCTGCGCTGCGCCTGGTAGGCGCCGATCAGCTCGCGGGCGCGTGGATGGTCTTCGTCATCGCCGATCCACAGGCCGCCGTTGGAGATGCCCCAAGGGCTGGGTTCGGTGCGATACCACGCGATGCGGTGCTGGTCCAGCAGCGTGCACACATCGTGGTACTCGTCATCGCCGACGTGGCGCAGGTTGAGCAGGAGTTTCGACATGGTGCCCATCATAAGGCCACGGACTACTCCTACGCCGTTGCGCTGCAGCGGATGATGCCTGTGCAGCTGCCGGGTTGAGACCCTTGCCTTGCCGCAAACGGCGGCGATCCTTTCAAAGGAAACACCATGGGCATCTTCAATATTCCGTTCCTGATCACCGGCGCCATCCAGGTCGCCGACCTGCAGCTCAATGCGCAGGAAATCGCGCTGCTGGGTTGACCCCGGGCTGAGTGAAAGCGCTGCAGCCCTCCCGCTTTCGGGCTGCAGCCTTCGCACCCGCAGTCACTTCGACACCGGACTGGACCGCAGGCGCGGTGCCGGTTCGCAAGCGGTATCGCCACAAGCCCCCTCCTGCGGACGCGTGCAGACAATGAACACAAGCATTCCCGAGGAACGACATTTCAGCCTGTCCGATGCTGCCCAGCGCATCCAGGCAGCGTTCGACAGTCTCGATATACGGCCCGTCACCAGCTTTACCGGGCAGTCGCCGTGCGCTGCGTTGACCGAACTTCACGACGCCGATGGGGTGCTGTTGACCGGCGGATGGGGGAAAGGCGCGCGTGAGGCGGCAGCGGTCGGCTCGCTGTATGAGGCCATGGAGCACCTGTTGATGGATCGCCATGCCGCGCACGGGGCTGAGGTGCGCCCGGTGGAGGACCTGATCGCGCTGCTCGGTCCTGATCTCACCGGCTACCTGCCCGGCGCGCTGCTGTTCGACCAGATCGAGGAAACGATCGCCACGCGCTGCTACACCGGCCTGGTCGGCGCGACGGACTTCCACTATCCGGTTGCGCTCTCCGCACCCACCTATGCCGATGCACCATTGGCCGCGGACACGTTTGACTACGCTCCCCTGCGCCGCTATGCCAGCAACAGCGGCACGGCGATCGGCGGCAGTCTGGACGAAGCGCTGCTGCACGCACTGAACGAATGCGCCGAGCGCGATGCGATCTCGATGTTCCTGCTCACCCACTTCTTCCACGCCGCCGACGAAGCACTGCGCGTGGTCGGTCCTGCGGGCCTGCCCGCTGATGTCGCTGATCTGTATCGCCAGGTCAGACAGTGCGTGGATGCCGATATCTGCCTGCTCGACATTTCCAGCACGCCAGGCATCACCAGCTGCTTGGCCGTCGCGCACCTCTGCCATGACCACGCACGCCCGTATGGCGCTGGCGCTTCACTCAATCCCGCCCACGCCGCACGCAGGGCCCTGCACGAGCTGCTGCAGTCGCATCTGGCGCTTGCCAGCAACGCCACCCCGGCACGCGCTGGCCGGGCGGCGTCCGTCCATCCGGTGCAGTTGCTGCAGCAATGGCCGCGGCTGCAGCCCAGCGCCCGCATGGATATCGAAGACCGCCTGGCGAGCCAGCCGATCATCACCGTCCCGTTGGAAGAGCGGCCGGCAGGGCCGGTGGAGGCACAGGTCCAGCAGCTCGCGCAGGCCCTGGAAGCAGACGGGCTGGTTGCCGGCTACAACGTGATCCACACCTTCGACAACGGCATTACGCTGGTCAATGCGGTTGTGCCACGTTTTGAGCGTTTTCATCTGGTCACCCTGGGCCATGTCGTGGTTCCAGGGCAGCGCGGGGGCGCGCCGGGCGGCCTCGGCGCACGGTAGGGACGGCGGGGCGCGGCCTCCGTTTCCAGCGCGATGCGCTACCCTTGCATCCCTTCGATTTGGATGCCGCCCATGCGCCGCCTGCTCGCTCCCCTGCTGCTGTCCCTGGCCCTTGCCGCGTGCGCGCCTTCCGGCCCGCCGCCGGGTGGCACCATCGCCGCCTTTGAAACCATCGATACCCAGCCCGGTACCGGCGCTGTCGCCACGCCGGGCAGCAAGGTCACCGTGCACTACACCGGCTGGATCTACGACGAGCGCGCAGCAGACAAGCATGGCAAGACCTTCGACAGCTCGGTGACCCGTGGCGAGCCGTTCTCGTTCGATCTCGGCGGTGGCCAGGTCATCCGGGGTTGGGATGAAGGCGTGGCCGGCATGAAGGTAGGCGGCAAGCGCACCCTGATGATCACCCCGGACATGGGCTACGGACAGCGCAGCGTAGGGCCGATTCCGGCCGGGTCGTCGCTGGTGTTCGATGTCGAGCTGCTTGATGTCCAGCCCCGCTGAATCCGGCCCGCCCGCGCGCGTGGCGGTGGTAGGCGGCGGCCCGGCAGGCCTGTTCGCCGCCGAACAGTTGTGCGCGGCAGGATTGTCGGTGGATCTGTACGAAGCCACGGGCTCGCCCGGGCGGAAGTTCCTGATCGCCGGCAAGGGCGGCTTGAACCTGACCCATTCCGACCCCCGTCCGCTGTTCGACAGCCGCTACCGCGAACAGACCGCGGCGGTCGCCGGATGGCTGGACGCGTTCGATGCCGACGCGCTGCGACGTTGGGCCGCCGGCCTTGGTGTAGAGACCTATGTCGGCAGTTCCGGGCGGGTATTCCCGGTGGACCGCAAGGCGGCCCCGTTGCTGCGCGGCTGGGTACGCCGGCTGAAGGAACAAGGCGTCCGATTCCACGTGCACCATCGCTGGCACGGCTGGGACGCCGACGGCGCGCTGCGCTTCACCATCGAAAACGGCGAGCAGCGGGTGCACGCCGATGCCACGCTGCTCGCGCTCGGCGGTGGCAGCTGGCCGCAGCTGGGATCGGACGGTGCGTGGGTTCCCCTGCTGCAGGCCCGCGGTGCGGCGATTGCGCCGCTGCAACCGGCCAATTGTGGCTTCGATGTGCCATGGACCCCGTGGTTCGTACAGCGCCATGCCGGCACGCCGCTGAAGTCCGTGGTGGCCCATTGGACCGACCTGCACGGCGCGCCGCGGCATCATCAAGGCGAATGCGTGGTGAGCGAGTACGGCATCGAAGGCAGCCTGGTCTACGCGCTGTCGGCCGACCTGCGCGAGACGATCAATCGTGATGGCAGCGCAACCCTGTGGCTGGACCTGGTGCCGGGACGCGAGCAGGACCGCCTGGCGGCCGACCTGGCGCGCCCGCGCAAGGGTCGCAGCTTCGGCGAGCACCTGCGCCGGCAGACCGGCGTCGATGCGGTGAAGGCATCGCTGCTGTTCGAGGTGCTGGGCAAGGACGCCGGGCAGGACATCGCCGTGGTTGCCGCCACCCTCAAGCGCCTGCCCATCCAGCTGCAGCGCCCGCGGCCGATGGCCGAGGCGATCAGCACCGCCGGCGGGGTGACCCTGCCGTCGCTGGATGCCGGGCTGATGCTTAAGGCAGTGCCGGGCGTGTTCTGCGCAGGCGAGATGCTGGACTGGGAAGCCCCCACCGGGGGCTACCTGCTGACCGCCTGCTATGCCAGCGCCAAACGGGCGGCCGACGGCGTGATGCACTGGCTAGCGACGCGCTGACATCGCCGGTCGGCGCATGCGCCTGGCTGCGAGCGTGATGCCACTGGGGTGCGGGTATGCCTGTTCCCCTTCATCCAGGAAGCCGGCACGCTGGTAGAACGCGACCGCGTTGAGCGAGGCCGACAGCAGCACGTCGCGCTGCGGATCAGCCAGGGTCAGCAGCTGTTGCAGCACGGCCTGGCCCAGCCCCTTCCCGGCCTGCTCCGGGGCGACGAACAGCGCATCGACTTCGTTGTCCTGCAGCACCAGGATCCCGTAGCCGAGCAACTGTCCCTGCGCGTCGTCGGCCACCACGCAGCCTGCTTCGGCGATCAGCCCCGCATAACGCGGTGGCGGCGGTGAAGCCGACCAGCGCGCGATCACGTCCGGTGGATAGTGGCTGCGGCACAGTTCGCGCACGCAACGCGTGCGCAGTGCCCACAGCGCCGGCGCATCGTCGCCGCGACCGCCACGGAAGCGCGGCAGCGCTTCCACGCTCACCGCGATTTGCTCGCGCGCAGCGCCTGGATCCGTGCCGGTGGCTGGAACGAATCACTGCGCGCATCGGCCCAGTAATCGTGGAATACCGCATGGTCCGGGACCTGGCGCAGCAGCTCGCCCGGGGCCAGGTAGCGGTACAACGAGGCCAGCGAGCGGATCTCAACCGGCGATACCCGGCGCAGGATGTGTTCCGGCCCCAGCTCGGCCGGATCATTCAGTCCGGCCGCGCACAGCAGCTCCTTCAACGCATGCAGGGTATGCCGATGGTAGTTGTGCACGCGTTCGGCCTTGTCGGTCGGGTCCAGGCTGCGCCAGCGCGATGGATCCTGGGTGGCGATACCGGTAGGACACTTGTCGCTGTGGCAGCTGAGCGACTGGATGCAGCCCAGCGCGAACATGAAACCACGCCCGGCATTACACCAGTCCGCACCCAGCGCGATGATGCGCGCGACGTCGAAGGCGCTGGTGATCTTGCCCGCCGCGCCCAGGCGGATGCGATCGCGCAGGTCCAGGCCGACCAGCGTGTTGTGTACCAGCAGCAGCGCTTCGTGCATCGGCACGCCGACATGGTCGACGAACTCGGCGGGGGCCGCGCCGGTACCGCCCTCGGCGCCATCGACGACGATGAAGTCCGGCAGCAGACCGGTCTCGCTCATCGCCTTGGCGATGCCGAACCACTCCCACGGATGGCCGATCGCCAGCTTGAAGCCGACCGGCTTGCCGCCGGACAGCTCGCGCAGGCGGGCGACGAACTGCAGCAGTTCGATCGGCGTGGAGAACGCGGAGTGCCGCGAGGGCGACACGCAGTCCACGCCCATCGGCACGCCGCGGGTCTCGGAGATCTCCGCGCTCACCTTGGCCGCCGGCAACACCCCCCCGTGGCCCGGCTTGGCGCCCTGGGAAAGCTTGATCTCGATCATCTTGACCTGATCGGTGGTCGCATTGGCGACGAAGCGCTCTTCGCTGAAGCTGCCATCGTCATGGCGGCAGCCGAAGTAGCCCGAGCCGATTTCCCACACCAGGTCGCCGCCCTTCTCGCGGTGGTAGGACGATATCGAGCCTTCGCCGGTGTCGTGGTGGAAGCCGCCGCGCCGCGCGCCTTCGTTGAGCGCGCGGATCGCATTGGCCGACAGCGAGCCGAAGCTCATGGCGGAAATGTTGAACACGCTGGCCGAATAGGGCTTGGCGCAGTTGGGTCCGATCAGCACGCGGAAATCACTGTGACCGATGCTGGTGGGCGCCAGCGAGTGGTTGATCCACTCGTAATCCACCGCGTAGGTACTGCGCAGCGTGCCGAACGGCACCACGTCCATCTCGTTCTTGGCGCGCTGGTAGATCAGCGCGCGCTGCTGGCGCGAGAACGGCACGTCTTCCAGGTCGCTCTGCACGAAGTACTGGCGGATCTCCGGGCCAATCGATTCCAGCCCGTAACGGAAGTGCGCGAGCACCGGATAGTTGCGGCGCAACGTGCTGCGCGACTGCAGCAGGTCCCAGGTGCCCAGCACCACCAGTGCGGCCGTCAGCCCTACCCCCCAGTACCAGGCGACCCAGTACGTGGCCAGCCACAGGCAGACCGGGAACAGGATGATGGCGAGCGCGTAGGCCAGGTAGCGGTGCATGGCGTTCCTTTCAGGATGGCTGCAACCAGTCTACCCGCGACGGCGTCGACGCCGCGCCAGCCGCTTACAGGCGGCCGTCCACCGAAGCACGGGGCCACGCCGACTTGACGTCGTAGACGATGCCGCCCGGTGCCTGCAGGGCCGCGATCCGTGCCGCATCCATGTCCAGGAAAGCGGCGTGCGCCACCGCCAGCACCACCGCATCGTAGGCACCGGGTTCTGGACGGGCGACCCAGTGCACCGCGGTGTCCGCCAATACCGCCGGCCCCACCCATGGATCGTGCACATCCACCCGCGCACCACTGGTCTGGAGCTGTTCGGCCAGTTCCAGCGCACGGCTGTTGCGCAGGTCCGGGCAGTCTTCCTTGAACGTCACGCCGAGCACCAGGATGCGGGCCTGGGCCGGGGAGCGGCCGCGTTCGGCCAGCAGCGACAGCACCCGCTCGGCCACGTGCGCGCCGACCCGGTTGTTGACCTGGCGCGCGGTATGGATGAGATCAGGGTGGTAGCCCACGCTCTCGGATTTGTGCAGCAGGTAATACGGATCCACGCCGATGCAATGCCCGCCGACCAGGCCGGGCCGGAACGGCAGGAAATTCCACTTGCTGCCGGCTGCGTCGAGCACGTCCTGGGTATCGATGCCGAGCTTGTCGAAGATCAGCGCCAGCTCGTTGACCAGCGCGATGTTGACGTCGCGCTGGATGTTTTCCACGACCTTGGCGGCCTCGGCCACGCGCATCGACGGTGCGGGGAACGTGCCGGCGGTGATGATCCGGCGGTACAGCGCGTCCACGATCGCGGCGACCTCCGGGGTGGAACCGGAGGTGATCTTGCGGATGTCGGCCAGCCGGCGCGTGCGGTCGCCCGGACTGACCCGTTCGGGGCTGTAGCCGCAGTAGAAGTCCTGGTTGAAGCGCAATCCCGAACCCGCTTCCAGCAGGGGAATGCAGACTTCTTCGGTGGTGCCGGGGTACACGGTGGACTCATACACCACCAGGTCGCCGGCCTTCAGCACGCTGGCCACGCGTTCGCTGGCCGAGCGCAGCGGGCCCAGGTCGGGCTGCTCATGCGCGTCTATCGGCGTGGGCACGGTGATGATGTAGACGTTGCAGGCCGCCAGTTCGGCCGCATCGGCGCTACAGCGCAGCAGCGGTGCGCCCGCCAGCTCGCCGTCCTCCAGTTCCAGGGTATGGTCGTGGCCCTGCTGCAGTTCGGCAACACGTGCGGCATCGATATCGAAGCCCAGGGTGGGGAACAACCGCCCGAAGGCGACCGCCAGGGGCAGGCCGACATATCCCAGGCCGATGATCGCAGGACGCGGCGACGCAGCGGCCGAAACCGGGACGCTCATGCGAAGCCTTCCTGCTGCGCGATGCGGCTCGATCGTTCCATTGCGCACCCGCCTCCAACTCAAAGAGGCACAAGGGTAACCGCCATGCCCGGCGCTGACCACGCCCGTGATCAGGAGCCCAGGCTGACCGCCGCAGGCTCCAGCTCGCCATCGCCGCCGGTCCAGCTGCGCAGCAGCAGCGCCAGCCCCTGCTCGGCCGTGGGCCGGTCGGCGCTGATGCCCGTCCAGGGTGCGTCGATGATGTGGCTCATCGTCAGCGGATCGATCCGCCGGTTTGCCATGGTCCAGTGGGGGAACCGGCGCGTGCCCACCACTGCCGCGGCCAGTTGCCGTACGCCATGGTGGCGACTGGCGTTGAGGACCCTGCCGTAGACGGAATCCAGGCCATCACGGGGGCCTTCCAGGTATTGCAGGAAGCGTTCGCCATCGAACATCAGCACGCCGGTGACACCGGCCATCCGGTTGAACGCCGTCGCATCGGCCAGCAACGCATCCAGCTCCTGCGGTGCCAGCTCCGGACGGGCCTGGCTGACGTAGGCAATCGCGTGCAACGACATGGTCACTCCCTGGCCCCTTACAAAGCCGAATATGGCATGAACAACGAATTGTTGACAGCTGAGCGGCCCATACCGCGCATCTGGTCACGGTTCCACGCACGCGTGCCGCCATTCCAAATTCGCGCCCCGTGGTGCACCCTATGCCGCGCGGCCCGGATGGCGAAACTGGTAGACGCAGCGGACTTAAAATCCGCCGACCGCGAGGTCTTGCCGGTTCGATCCCGGCTCCGGGCACCAAGGGTTTCAGCGGGTTTGGGATGGCCTCCCGCGCTCCGCAATATCTGGCTCCGCTCCGCAATTGCCTCATGGTGGCGCCATCTGGATGGTCGGATCATTGATCCGGATCAACCGTACAGCTCCCTGATCCGCCCCTCCCACTTCACAGCCCACCCGCGCAGGTAGTCCTCTGCCCTGCCGATGCTGGCAATGAAGTTGCTGTGCGACTTCAGCGTGCCGACGCACAGGTCCAGCCGGGTCTTGCCGGAGCTGGTCGGGCTGGCCACCCCAATCATCCGCCCGTCCAGGTACAGCGCGGGCCCGTCGAGGAAGGGCCTGATCTCGAATCCGGGCGGAAGCTGCTGGGGCATGCGGCGAGCATAGCCCCGTCCAGTCTCAGGCGGTGAGTTTGGCTTCCAGCGCTGCCACCCGGGCCTCCAGCTCGTCATGCTGCCGCGCCATGGCCGCCACGAGGAAGCACAGCAGCTCCTCCTTGCGGAAGCTGTAGCGGTCGCCGGCCTGGCGCGCAGCCTGCACCAGCTCGCGGCCTGCCTCACGAATGACGTTGCCGTCATCGTCCAGTTCATCCGGCCATTCGTGCCACTGCTCCGGCTCCGCCTCCCACTCGTCGTAGCAGATGAAGGAGTAGGCGAACGGGTCCAGCCCATGGGCCTCCATCACCGCGATGGCCGCCTGCACAGTCGGGCCGAAGTGCTTGCGGGCCTCCTTACCTTCCGGCTCGCAGGTTTCGTCGCCCTCTACCCGGTGGATCCAGCGCCAAACCGCAGGCAGCCGAGCGATGGCCGACGCCGCCTTGAACTCGGCATCGCGGAGCTGGCGCGGCTCAGTTTTGAGGCGGGCGTCGGAGGTGCTGACAGTCGTATTCTGCGCAAAAAGCTGGGTCCATGCGCGAGCCGCTTGCCCGCAAGACATGACGTTGTTTGCTGATGGCCGGACGTAATCAAGGCTGACTTCAAGAAAGCGCCCAGGGGTGCCGCCGCCAGACACGCTATTGCAGCCGATTTGAGCGTATCCAGCATTGCCCCGGAACTCAGACCTGTAGCTATCCGTGCCTGTGATGTAGGTATTGATCATCCCGGGATATAGGCCGCTAATTGCTCCCATGTTGATGGTGCCAGTGCTGCGATTTACCACAAACGAGTCGGTGAACGTGATCAGCGCAGAGAATGTCTTCGCACCGGTGATGGTCTCAGCACCGGCAAGCCCCACAGCTGCGATTACCGATCTCTGGTCCGTTAGAGTCGGAGCAGCAAGGAAGGTTCGTGCCTGCGCCGTAACGGTGGCCAGTGCCGCCACATTCGATGCCGAGAAGTACGGGAACGTGTCGGCGGTGCCTGCGACTGCAGTGAGCGCGCGGCCTGCCGTGGTGAGACTGTAGGCCGCCCACAGGCCCGGTCCAGTCGAATAGACGGATTGGTCTGCGGCCATGACCAGCGGCGCGAGGCCTGCGAGGTTGCCGAGGAGGAAGTTGCGGTCACCGCCTGCGTTGGTGCGCGCCATGGCGGTGTCGTCCGCTGCCGGAGCGGTGACGGGGTATACGGCGGGGTCTGCGTACTTGGGCATGGGTCACCTATCGAAAAAGTAGCCGCCGACCTCGATGGAGTAGCCACCGGAAAGGATCAGGACGAGCAGCTGGCTCAGGAGGTTGGTCGCGGACACGACCGTGGCGATGTTGAGGTTCGCGTCGAGGCGAAGATCGCAGACGAGGGAATTGTTGGCCTGCACGCCGATCTGGCGGTTGGTCGCGGAGACGGGGGTGCCAGCGCCGGCCAGCGATCCGCGTTGCAGGTACAGCGTCCCGTTGGTCAGATTGTTGATCTGCAGGCGGACGGCGGTGGCGTTGGCCGGCACGACCCCTGCGAGCGAGGTGACGACCGGCGTGGCCACGTTGGCGCTGATCGTGAGCAGCGAGGCCGGAACGGTGAACGTCTCGGCCGACTGGTCGAACAGCACCAGGTTGCCCTTGGACGCGGCCTGCAGATGGATCGCCGGCCGGAGCTTGTTGTTCACGACCAAGCCCTGCGACAGGTAGCGGCGAGTGGGATCGCCCTGCTTGCACCGCGCCGTGCCGTTGGCGAGATATGGCGCATCGGGCGGCGTCTGGCTCAGCTCCAGCCCCATCACGCCGCCATCGGCCGGATAGCCGTAGGCGTACCACCAGCCATTGGCAGGAGGCGACGGGAAGACCGCCGAGGCACCGGCAGAGCGCATGCGCGTCCCATCCGGCAGGTAGGCCAGCCCCGGCCCAGCAACTACCGTCAGGCCATCCGGCCCAGCCACCAGCGGGATATCGCGGATCTGCGTGATGAAAGAGAGGTCCATCAGTTCACCGGTGTGTTGTCGGAGAAGCGCAGCCAGTTCACCCCGTTGCTGTACGCCGGGATGATGCCGGGCACGCCGCTGGTGCCGGAGACGTAGATCTCGCGTGGGAAGGGTGTGACAGGAGGCAGCGCGCTCAGCGGATAGACCGTCTTCACCGCAGCCTGGACGCCGGGGATCCACGCCAGCGGGATCTGTGGCGTGTTGAAGTACAGCGGCCTGCCCTGCTGGTCGGTGAGCGGATTACCGAGCTGGTCCGTCACCGGCGACAGCTCCAGCATCACGTACTTACTCAGCGGGCCAGTCAGCGGGTGCCACGCCAGCGAGCCGCGCGCGTAGTCGTTGCCGTCGTTCGGAGCCTCGGGGAACGCCGCACTCGCCGGCGCAGCGCCAACGTCCGCCGCAGTCAGGACCACGTTTCCCGTCTGGCCATTCACCGACTGCACGGGCGCGGCCGGCGTCAGCAGCTCGGTCCAGTCCGCCATGGTGCCGGTCGTGCCGGCGTTCTTGATGTAGTTCTTGTTGAGGTCAGTCCGGACCGCTACGTCGCCTTCCTGAGCGTCCAGCGCCAGCTGCGCGGCCTGACTGCCCACCACGAAGGTCGAGGTGATCGCCAGCGCGGGAAGGTATTGGCTCGGGATCTTCGAATCCGACCCCAGCGGCGTCAGCCCGTTCGGCTGGCCCTTCTGCAGGTTGATCCGAGCGTCCACCCGGCCATCGGTGTAGTAGAGATTCGTGCCCTCGGGGAGGTCAGTGGTCGTTGCCGCGGCAGTGCCGGTCTTCCTGCCCTTCCCGTCGAACTGGGTCTTTTGCAGCGCCCCGGTGCCGGCGTCGGCCACGTCAGCCAGCCCGAGCGCGGTCACGCCATCGGCATCGACGGCCTTGGTCAGCTCCCCGGCCACAACCTGGATCGTTCCGGAAACCGGATGCCAGCCTTTGACGCCATCCGGGCCAGTGCCGTAGTAGCTGGTGTCGGCCGGGGACTCCTGATCGCCCTGCAGCGTGATGACCAGTACGGATCCGGGCTGGGTCGACCCTTCAAAGATGATCGAGTCCTGCCCGAAAATCTGGAAGCCGAGTGCCCCGTCCTCCTCCAGCTCGGAAACCCGCTCAGCCAGCTGCTGGTACAGCTGCGCCAGGTCGTCGCTGCTTTGCTGCGTGGACAGGCGCAGGAAGTAGTCCGCCCACGCCTTCGTGACGATGCCCGACCGGGGATCAACGACAGGCTCAGCGTGCCGAGGCTGCAGCGCGGGATTGGACATCAGGGCGCGACCTTGCCCACCGCGAACCACGAGAACTCGAACGGCGAGGTCAGCCTGTTGGCGGCGGCCAGCGTCTCGACACCCGTGTTCCATTCAACCGTGGCGCCGCTCACCGACGGGGATGCTTTGAGCACACCAGTGAACCCAGCCGTGACGATGGGACCGGCCTTCTGGATGTTCACGAAGATGCGCGGCACTTCGGCATAGGCCGTCGGGAAATTAAACGACATCACGTTCGACTGCAGGTTGTTCGCCGGCATCGTGGCAACGCCCCACTGCTCTAGGTTGGTGCCGATCTTGTTGAAGGAGTCGCCGCTAGTGGGCACGGTCGGCGGCGTGGCCGGGGCCTGCCAGATGAGGCTGGTGCCATCGGTGCCAAGGGTCTTGCCGTTGGAGCCGGTAGGGTCCGGAACCTGGCGGAAATCACCCCAAATCAGATTGGAGCCGTCATTCGTCAGCACAGCGCCACTCACTAGCGCCGGGATGGCCGCTCCGGACCCGTCGCCGCCATTGAGGTCACGCGTCCATACCGTCGCGCCCAACGAGTCCAGCAGCCGCACCGAGTAGCCGCCGTCGAGCCAGATATTGACGTTCGCACGGCCCGAGCTATCCAGCTGCACGGGGTTGGTATTCGGGATCGCCAGATCAGGATCAGACCACGTTCCTTTCGGCGTTGTGGTGCCAATTTCGTAGAAGGCGAGCTGCCCGCCAGCCAGCGGCTGCAGGCCAAGCAGGTCCATGAAAACCGGGGCCGGGTTGAAAAATCGGTAAGACATGGGCTCTCCCAACGAGAAACCCCCGCTCAGGGCGGGGGCTGGATTGTGGTGGTACGATTCGCCGGACCTACCTGCGGGCCCTGGCAATGAGCAAAGAGAAGTTCGATCTATCCAACGTCGGCGGTCAGCCGAAGGACTGGGCGCAGCGCGAACATGAAAAACGCCTTGAGCCCGGCCTCGGTTTCAAGCTGTGGGCTCAGATAGGCTTGGTCATGGTGTGCGGCTTAATATCCCTGTACGGGCTGGGGCGCCTGCTGATCTGGCTGCTGCGATAGAGCCTGAGCGAGAGCTGCAATATCTGGATCGTCCTCTCGCTGGGCAATCTCCTGCAGATTCCGCGCCGTAGCCAGGACACCCCCAACCGGCATCGTTGTGGCATGGGCCAGCTTCTTGACGATGGTGGGGTTTGTCATCAGCCGCGCCAGCACGTTTGCACCCACGCCGGTGCCTGCAAGAATCCCGGTTCCTCCAGTGAACAAGCTACCCACCAGTGATGCGCCGTAAGTCATCGCAGCGGCCCGGTTTGCCGTGCCGGACGGGTTGGCGAACACCTGCGAGCCACTCTTGATGTTCTCGGCCACCTGAGCAATGCGGTCCATGTCCTTGCTGAAAGCGGGACCGTGGCGGTCGAACAGCGCGCGCTTGGCCTCTGGGCTCACCTTGTTCCAGTTGGTCAGGAAGGTAGCCGCGCTGAATGCCTCGCCGGAAGCGTCCTGAGCACCAGGATTCGCCATGCCCATGCGCTTGATGACTGCACCCGTTACGGCCTCCTGCCCTTCCTTCGGCAGCGACTGCATCACCGCGCGCAGGGTCGTGCCGCCATCGCGGGTGCCGGACATGGCAGCCGTGTAGATGCGCTCAGGCCCGCCGTTCTTGTCCACGACCCGCTGGACCTGTTCCAGTCGGTCAGCTGCCACACGGGTGTAGTTGTTGGCTCGGCGGGCTGCGCGTACCGCGTCCGGGCCCTGAGCCTGCGCCGCTGCTTCCATGTCGCGCGACAGGCCTGCGTACAGCTGCTTCAGCTCGCGCGTGGGCGTGTCCGGGGAAAGCGAGTAGTCGCTGATCTGCTCGCCGATGTTGGTCCGGATGCGCTTCAACGCTGCGTATGGAATCTGGCCGTTGCCGGCGGCCAAGTCGTCGGTCAAGGTCTGGCGTAGCGCGGCCAGCCTCGGATTGACCAGCGCGCCCGTGGTCGCCGACGCGCCCTGCATGGGCGTGGTCAGCCGGCCGACGGCCTGCATCGTGTTGTTGAGGGCGACCGGCGTGGTTTCCGGAATGTACCGGTCCGCCTGCCAGTACAGCGCCCGCTTCTGTGCGCCGACATTGCGGCCGAACTGCTCCACGCCGCGCTCCACCGCTCGGCCGGCACGCTCGGCGCTGGCGTTCGGGGTGAAGTTGTCAGCCATCTGGCGCAGGCCGGTGCCGATATCGTCCGCCTGCCGCTCGGCGAAGCGGTTCATCACGCCGGCACTGGTCGGGCCGCCTGCAAGCAGGTTCTCTGCGCCCTGAATCATCCGGTTGCCCGATGCCTGTCCAACCGAAGGCGTAGCACCAAGGGCTTCGAAGTCGGCAAGCCGGTTGCGCATCTGCTCGCCCGACGTACCGCGTACGACACCGCGAGCGGCAGAGCCAACGCCAGCTCGCGCCGCACCTGGAGCCAAGCCGCCGATCAGGCCGGCCGCCAGCTGCTGCCCCTGCGATCCGCCGCTCTCGCGCACCGACGACGAGGCGCCAGTACCGGCCGCAGTGGACACGGCCTGCAGCCCCGGCTGGGCCGTCAGAAGGTTGGCGAGCTGGTTCGTGGCCACCGGAGCTGCGCCGCGCCCAAGACTCGCCAGCGCATTGATACCGCCGCCGATGCCGAGCGTGAGGCCCGTGCCCGTCAGCGCCTCGCCAACGTCGCCAAGCACGCGATCGCTGCTGGTCTGCGCCTTAGGCAGTCCGATGCGGTCAGCCAGTGCCACGGCCTCCTCACGGTAAGGCCGCACCTCCTGAGCGCCCACCGCGCGGGCAACCGGGTTCACGATGTAGTTGTTGAAGGCATCGCCGCCGACCGCGCCGAGCAGGCCAGCCGCACCCTGCAGCGTGGATCGTGCGCTGAACGCCAAGTCGCGGCCCACTCCCGGCATCCAGCCATCTGCCTGCCGGCCGCTTGCGGTCGAATCGACCGAGGAGCTGACGCCAGAGAAGTCCGGGCGCTGCGCCTGGACTGCCGGAAGGTCGGTGACCGGCGGTCCATCCGACACGATGGGGTCCGCATCCCACGGCATCGCCGCGGCGGCCTGTGGCGCAGGCGCCGAGACAATGGGGTCGTTGTCCCAAGGATTGGCCATCAGCGCTTCCTCCGCTGGCTACCGTCCGGCGCAATGAACAGCGCTCCGCTCGGCAGTGCGTTGTAGTCGGCAGCGGACTGGATGCGCGCCGGAGCGCTGCCACCCTGCCCGCCCTGAGCCCCCGCAGCCTGCGCCTTGGCCTGAGCCCGGACCATCGCCGCGTTGGCCACCTCGCGGAGATCCTGCAGCGACTGCCGGAATGCCTGCTCGCTCTGGTCACGGTTGAGGCGAGCGATGGCCTGCTCGGCCTTCGTGCCCTCCACCTCGGTGATTGCGCCGCCGCCCTTCAAGCTCTGGAAGGCCTGCAGGAACGTGCCGCCCTTGATCTGGTCGAGCAGGACGCGGAAGTCGGTCGCGTCGGTGCCCGGCAGGTAGTTGCGCGGGTCTGCACGGCCGGATGCGCCGACTGACGTTGCAAGGCCGGGGTGGCTCAGGGCTTGGTCGATCAGATTGACCGCGTTGGTGGACTCCTGCATCACGCGCGGCAGGTTCTGGACAGCGTCAAGACGCGCCTCAGCCTCACCCTTCGCCTGCGCGGTGCCGCCCGCCTGCTGGATGGCGGCGTCGGTGCGCATGGACAGTTCCTGCGGCAGGTAGGCCTGCTGGACGCCGAGTCGGGCCGCTTCGGTCGCTGCCGCCTGATCTTCTGCACGGCGGCCAGTCAGCGGGACGCCGCCGCCGCTTCCAGCCAGAACCATCTGCGATGGGACTTCCTGCCCCGCCGACAGGCTCTGCCGGATCTGCGCCTGCACTTCCGCAGGCAGTGACGGATCGATGTAGGTGGCCTGACCGCCGAGGTTCTGATATCCGCCTTGCGGCGCTGCCGGTGCAGCGGCGGCCGGCGCACCGAGCGACGCGTTGCTGTACCGTCCCGTGCGGCGGTCAAAGGTGACCTGAGTCGGCGTGCCGTTGATGTCGATGCTCAGCGACTGTTGGTTTGCGCCGGCATCGTTGCCGCCGAGGATCTGCGTGCTGCCGTCGCGCATGATGGCCACGCGCTGGCCCTGATCATCAACGTAGGTGGACTGGACGCCAGCGGCGCCATTGCTGCCGCCCGATCCAGACGCCAGAATCTGATGCAACACCTGCTCGTATTCCGGCTGCCAGTCCTGCGCGTAGTCGGCTTCTGTGCCGATACCGGCATTGATGAGGCCGGGCCGGACCGAGCGCCAGGCACCAGCGATCGCGGCGGGGTTCTTCGTGTCGAGCGCGCCTTTGAGGTAGGTTGCCGCGCCGTAGGCCAACTTGCGCTGCCGGTCCTCGTTGCCTTGGAACTGCTGCTGTTGGGACTGGGCTGCCGCCGGGTTGACGACAGCCATGCTGGTCAGTAGCTGCTGGCGCTGTTCCGGCGTGTTGGCTCCGTAGGACTGAGAGGCCAGCTGCGCGAGCTGGTTCTGCTGCCCGCGCGCCCGGCCCATCTCGCCTTGTTCCTGCACGTAGGCCAGCGCATTGAGCGGGCTGAACTGATTGTAGGCCTGAGCCATTACACCCACCCCTTGAAGTTGGCGAGGTTGTTGCCGAACTGACCCGTCGCGCCTGGATTGAACGAGGACTGCCGCTGCTGCAGGTAATTGCTGGCGAGTCCGCCGAGGCCGGCCGTGAGCTGGGACAGGTTGTTGCCCTGCGTCAGCGCTGCCGAACCCGTTGCGTTCGCTCCGTTGGCCAGGTTGTTGCCCACCGCGCCCGCGTAGTTCTGGCCGACACCAGCGAGCGCCGATCCGGAGCTGGCACCCATGTTGGCGAGGCTCATCAGGCTGTTCCGGTACTGGGCGAGCTGCTGGCTCGCCATGCCCTGCGAATAGTTGGTGAGGTCAGCGAGGTTGCCTCCGGAGTACAGGCCGCCGCGGGCCGCAGCGGAGCGTTCAACGCCCTGCTGGCCCTGCTGCAGCGCGAACAGGTAGTCGGGGCTGTTCTGGAAGCCCGAGTAATCGCCAGCGTTCAGGCGGCTGATACCGGCCAGCGCGTTCTGGCCCTCTTGCAGGTAGGGGCTCAGGTCCGAACGGGCCTGCCCATACTGCTGCTGCTGCAGCGCATTGGCCTGCTCACTGGCCCGGTTGGCGGCACTGGCGGCCTTCCCTGCGGCACGATTCTGCAGGAGGGCGCTGCCTACCCCTGCGACGGCTCCGATAGCGGCGACTGGCATTATTCTTCTCCGTGATGCATCTGTTTGGTCAGTTCGAACAGGTCCACGTCAACCGGACCGCTCTCGCGAACCCAGCCATCGGTCACCGTCTGGAAATGCTTGAATCCCTGGCGCTCGGCGAACCGGCGCACGTGCGGCAGGTCGCAGGCCACTTGGGTCAGGACGATCTCGGCCCCGGCCACGTCGAACATGTAGTCCAGCGCCTGCTGGGCGAAGGCATCCACTCCGCGCGTCTTCGGCAAGAACAGCGTGTGGACCTCGTAAGCGTCCGGCGCACGCCGATGGAAGACGAACCCGCCCGCCTCGCCGAACTCCAGCCCGATGCAGTCCATCCACGACGGGCCAAAGCTGATCGCCCCACATCCCTTGCAGGACACGGACGGATAGACTCTCGGGTGATTTGCGACCGCCTCCAGAAGATCGGGGGCGGTGGCGACTCGCATCAGCCGTCCGTCTGCTCAGGCGACAGGACTGCGGTCAGCAGGTCGTGCTTCCGGGCCGAGGACACGCGGACCTTGAACACCCAGTCGCGCGCCAAGCCCAGCCGCTGGATTCGGATGCGCTTGCGGTACTGGCCCACAGCGCCCAAGTCGCGCTCCTTCCAGTTGCTCCACGTCCGGCCGCCGTCCTTGCTGTAGCAGATCAGCACCTTGTGGTCGGTGTCAGCCATTACATTGCTCCGGACATGGCAGTGATCCCGCTCAGGGACGGATTGGGTTCCGTCGCCCAGGTAGCGCCGTCGTTACTGCTTGATTGAATCATTGATGAAGTAGAAAGCACTCCAACTAATACTCTGACGCCGTCGAACACCAAGCCATTTATCTGGCCGGTCGCCAGCAAATTGACCTTGCTCGCAGTCACACCATTGTCGTCGGACGCCCATAGCTCGCCCGTTGATGTGCCCATCAGCAGGCGCACAGTATCTCCGAGTGGATAGGCGAGAATCGCGCTGATGAACCCGTTAGCGGCTCCCGTGAGGGTCAGGTTGCGAACCAGCGTCGAGCCGTCTTTAATTACGGCAAGGCGCGGCTTCCCACCTGCTGCAACGTTGCCACCGATGTACTGCATGTCAGCGCGAGAATGTGCCGCACCCCCAGATGAGCGCGTGACGCCATGTGCCGGTGCAGCACTGAACGTTGCGCCTTGGTCATCGGTGTATGAACTTGATGTTGCGGGGAATGCCGTTACCAGCAATATGCGGCCAGTAAAGGGCCCAGATTTAACCAAAAGCGGACTACCTAAAAACGTGGTAGGCGCGGCCTTGGTCAAATAGGTGGTTCCGCCGTTGGCGCTGACGTAGAAAGCGCCAGAACCCCCCCCTAAAACAACCAGGCTTCCAAGGGAATCTCCACTTCGAATGCCGCCAGATGAGTCAATGACCGAGGATGATTTCGTCCAGCTGGAACCGTCGTCATCACTGTAGTAAGCAGCGCCCGCAACCCACGCGATAAACCGCCCGCCGGCCAATCCGGCGAGGTTGGTTGAAGTGGCGGCAGGGCCAGTGTTGACGTTTGCCCACGTCCCACTCATAAGCCGCCGGTCCACCATGCGAGTGCCAGACGACGCCCCCAGCGCAAGGACTTGCGTTGAGATTCCAATCGAATCCACCCTCTCGGTCCACAAGCCCTTCTTATCGGTCACCCTCAGCGTGAATGAAGAGGCGCCAAGGGTGGTGGCAACCCCGCTGATAGCACCAGACGAAGTGAGCGAGAGACCTGCCGGCAGAACCCCCTCAACGACCGAGATTGAGAATGGAGCTTCGCCCCCCGTAACCGTATAGGAGAATGCTGGATAGGCGATATTCCGCAGGCTATCTGGCGCGTCGCCGTTGAGGACAGGGGATGAAGGCTGCGCCGGGAACGGGATGGCAACAGTGCCTGGCCCCTGCCCAGTGTCGAACACCAGCTCTGCACTGGGGATGCCCAGCCTGCTCTGGTTGTCGCTCAATACCGGCGAGACGCGCTCGCTGATGATCGGCTGACTGCCCTCAAGGTGGTACTCCCAGTCGATCAGCCAGACGCGGCCGGTCTGGAAGTCGCCGCCGTACTTCTTGCCGCTCCACTCGACCACGTGCGTCAGACGCCAGCGGTCCAGCCCGAAAGACTCGCGGCGGTGCCAGAGGCCCGTCACGACGTCGTAGCCGAAGGTCTGGCCATCCGGGAAGGTCAGGTAGTAGACCTTGTGGCCACGGTCCTCCCACACGAAGGCGAAGGCCTGCGCGAGGTTGTACTTGGCGATCTGCTGCTCAAGCGAACGCGTGGACACCGGCTGGGCCGTGTAGCCATTGCCGAGGCGATAAACGATCCCGTCGTCGCCCAGCCACAGCAGGCTGTTGTCCATCCGGGCGATGGTGTCGCGGGACGCGCAGCCCCGCTGCAGGCTCTGACGGCGGTTCTGGAAGGTTCCAGTGGCCGCCCCCGTGTTGTAGAAGAAGTCCGTGGTCCGCTGGCCGAACACAGCCACTTCGTCGCCGATCACCTTCAACCCAACAATCTTGTCGGGCGAAGATTCTGCCTCGGCGCGATCGATGGCGTTGTAGCTCGTAGAGTTGGCCAGATCGGAGTGAAACCAAAATCGGCCGAACGGCTCGACACCGAGCGTGTAGGAATCGAGGTAGTCCGACGAAATCGACCCCGGATAGCCCTCGTCCGTGATCCGCACGAAGGTCTGATCCACCGTGCTGTACACGTACCCGCCACCTGGCTGGCCGTTCTCCACCAGCACCTGGTACCCAGTCTCGAACTGGTTGTGCGTCATCGACACACGGCCGACGCCGGGAATCACCCCAATCGGCACCCCGACGCCGGCATTGGTGATCCGGTACAGGTAGCGGCCCGACACGATCAGGCGCAGGCCCTCGCAGTCGTGCATGCCGCGAATCGGGCCAGTGCCGATCTGCTGATAGGGCTTCAACCCCGGCGGCGTCTCCAGCATCTTCAACGAACGCGTGCCCTCAACCTCCGCCATCACCGGCAGCCAGTTCACCGTGTCCTGGCACGCCCACGGCAGGCTGTCGCTCTTGTAGTAGCCGCCGATCAGGTCAACGGGGGAGGCGCGCATCAGAAGTAATCCGAAGGCACCACAGCGCCTTGGTAGATAGTGGCATTCATGCGGTTGATGGCCCGGAGGCCGGCCGCAGCCTTGCGTGCGATGGTCTCTTCTCGCGCGAATGCGCCGAAGCTCGCCACCAGCGGCTCAGCGATCATGTAGCTGAGATGGGTGAAGTACCGCGCAGGCACATCACCCTCAATGTCGAACGGCAACTTCCCGTCCTGATACAGCTCTTCCAGCACCGACTGGGCAGTGCGATCAACATCAGCAGCCGGGGTCGCCTCGGGCGATTCGTCCGCATCCAACGCGCCGAGGTGCAGAAGTACCTCGCGCACCAGTTCTTTGCGGTCGTACGTGGCCATGCTGGCTCCCTAGAAAAAGAAAGGGGCGGCAAGACGCCGCCCCTTGAACCACCCGAAACAGTTACGCTGCGGCCGGGGCCGACACGTAGCCGGTGACCACGCTCCAGTCCTTGGCACCCGTGGTGCCCTGGCCCCACAGCACCTTCTCGACGCCGCGCAGCTCCATGAAGCCCACGCCGTGCTGGAAGCCGTAGTCGTCTTCCTTGCGGGTGGTGGTCTTCGTGGTCATGGCCCACGCCACGGCCAACGCCTGGGCGCCGCACAGGTAGATCGGCGACACGGGGATCGGCGTGGTTGCGGTGTTGTTGAAGTTGCCGATTTCCGGGATCTCGCGAACCACGACACCATCCCAGTACAGCGAGGTGGTGCCGGTGAACAGCGGGTTGGTCAGGGCACGCTCGCGGGCGTCCTTGTGGACGGTTTCCAGGTCGGTCTTCAAGTCGCGGAAGCCCCGCGAATTGACGAACATGACGTAGGTCTCTTCATCCTCGCCGTAGGTGAACGGACGGATGCCGTCGCCGTTGACGGTCTCGGCCTCCTGGGCAATCTGCCGCATCAGCGACACGGTCTGGCGGTCCAGCCGCATGGTCGCGGTGACGTTGTTGAGCGCGGTCGCATGCGTGGCGCTGTAGTTGCCCACCGCGTCACCGAACAGCACACGGTCCGCGTTGGCCACGGTCCATGCGTTCTTCTGCGTGGCGTTGGCCGTTGCGTAAGGGATGCCCTGCACGGAGCCCAGCGCCCGGATGATGTCGTTGCGCAGATAGCGCATGGACAGGTCCTTCAGCGCCTGGCGCGCTGCATCGCGCACGTCGAAGGCAGAGGCCTGCTCTTCCTCGACGTTGACCACAGTCGCATCGCGCACGACGCCGATGGTGACCTTGTGGCCATCGTTCGGCAGAGCCTTTTCGTTGCCGACGAGGGTGGTGGTACCGGTGTTCGGGCCGGCGTCAGCATCCAGCGCGCCGACGAGGTTGATGGTGATCGCGTCACCCTTCTTCTTGGTCAGGTTGTTCTTGACCTGGATGATGCTGTTCTCGCTGGTGCCCATGTACCGCTTGAAGCGGTTGGCACGGACGTACTCCATGAAGAAGTCGTCGTCCCACTGCTTGGCGCGGACGGCGGTGCTGATGGTGGTGTTGGTCACGGCGGGTTACCTCTCGAAAAGTGACTGGAAGACGGTTGGGTTTGCGGCGTACTCACCGCGGGTGTTGCGTGCCTGGGAGAGGTCAGGCGGGATTTCGGCGGCAGTCTTCTGACGCTGGGCGGCCTTTGCAGCCTGCTCGGCATCCCACTTAGCGCGCAGATCAGCCTCGATCTTGGCGCGGTAGGCTTCCGGGTCCTGCATCTGCTCGAACTCGGCCAGCCTCTTGCCCATCTTGTAGGCGGCCACTGCAGGATTCGCCGCGGTCATGACCTCGCTGGCGACGGCCGGGTTGGATGCGGCATGCCGCATGACAACCGCAAACGCGTCGTCGTAATCGGGGTACTGCTCCCGCGCACTTGCCTCCAATGCCGCATACAGGCGCTGGTTGGTCTCGTTCTGGATCCGCTGCAGGTAACCCTCCGGGTCCTCGTAGTACGAGGGGACCGGCTCCTGCGGCGCCTGCTTGCGCAGATCGTCCAGTTCCTTCTCCAGCTTCTGCCGCTTTTCCCGCTCTGCCTTCATGGCGGCATACGGAACCGTGCCGCTCTCCTTGATTTCCGGGGTCGTCGTCACCTCGGGCGCCTGTTCGGGAGGCGTCTGCACTTCTTCGACCGTTTCCTGCTGATGCACGGGCTCGGGCGGGGTTTCGACGGCCTGGACCGGCTCGACCACCGCTTCGGGCTGCGCCGCAGCAAAATGCTCGTCAAGGAAATCGCGGTTCTCGTTGCTCATTTCTTGCTCCTATCGACCGTCCGCCGTCGTCACGATTCGCGCCATGGCGTGCGCGTCCGCTGCCCCGAGGGGCGAAACTCACCCAACAAAAACCCCGCTCGCTGGCGGGGTCTGTTGGGGTTCCGGCTTCATCGCCGTGATTCGTTCGGTTTCCGCCCGGAATCGCTCGATGCCAAGCTCCTCCTGTCGGATGACCAGCTCCTGCTGCTTCAACTGCAGCTCAGCGCTCTTGATCGCCGCGTCGGCCTGGCTGTCCTGTGCCTTCTGCTCAGCTTCTTGGACGGCCTGCTGCGCCTGCTGGAGCGCCTCCTGCATCTGCTGCATCTGCTGCTGCACCTCGGGCGGGATGCCGCCGGCCTCAAGGTGTTCGAGGATCTGATCCTTGTTGCGGAGGCTGGAGGCCTCGATGATCAGCTTGGTCGGGATCGAAGCTGGATCTGCCTTCTTCAGCTCGATGAGGGACTGGTACTGCTCGCTCTGCAGATTTACCGAGTCGGGCCCATCTTCGAGGATCAGATCAACGTCCAGCTCGGCCAGCGGGTTCTGGATGCCCACGACCTGTTGCAGCGTCGGGTCAGCGCGCAGCTGGGCGATCTGCTCAGGCGCCAGAGGCTGTCCAGCCTGCTCGGCCTGCTCGATCATCACGTCGGCCTGAGTGACGGGCTTATTGATCGCCACCCAACGCATGTTCCGCTCATCGTCGGTGACGCGGATCCAGCGCTCGTCGTCCCAGTACTGCCTGATTCGATACCAGACCTGCCGGTAAACCTCCCAACTCCAGTCCCGCAGCGCCTCGAACACGCCGGCCATCTCGGACAGGCCGGAGGCCATCATCATCTCCTGGGCCCGGCCGCTGGGCGCGCTGGCATCCCCCTCGATTGCGGGGTTCACACCGCTGGCGTCGATCTCGGCCTTGGCCTCCTGCAGCAGGTTGAACTGCCCCTGCGCCAGGGCGATGCCATCAGCCACTTCAAACCGCATGCCGCCGTTGACCTCGACGTACCCGTCCGGCCGCGCCATTTCACGCCGCGCCTGCTCACGGTTATCGACCGCCCCCTTTTCGGCGATGACCTGCCGGCTGTTCAGCAGATGCAGCGCCTTGGACCGACGCTTGTTGATCTCGTCCTGTGGCGAAACCATCCGCCGGACCACGCCATAGCGGTTGTTCTCGCGGTCGATGTACGCCGAAGTCCCGACCAGATCGCACTGCGGAATGCCATGCTCATCCAGATACGGCGAGACCTGGGGGTCGCGCAGGAAGCCGCCGCCGCAGATGATCGCGGTCCACCACGCACCCTTGCGTTTGAATCGATGCTGCAGAACCCGGACGCGGCGGCGCTTCAGGTCGCCCCATGTGAACTGGGGGCGGTCGTCATAGGTGTCCCCGCTGGATGCGGTGCTGCTGTAGCAGCCTTGGATGATCAGGTCTACCGCCGCCTTGTCGGCATCCGGGCCAGCCAAGGCAATGGCGTCCTGCTCGTCCATCCAAAGGACGACGCCCTTGAAATTGGCATCTGAGAAGTCGCGCTTGCGGCTGTGCGGGTCCCAGTAGAACCGGTCCCAAGGAACGGGATTGATTTTGACCTCGAACTTGTCGTCATTGCGCTCAACAGCCACCACCGCAGCGCCCGCGCCCTCAATGAAAAGGCTTTCGGCCGTGCCGGAGCGAACCTGGGAGAAGCGGTTGTTGTCGCAGACGAAGCGGATAGCGTCCGTGGCAGACTCGGATTCAGCCTCATGCTTGGGCGTGCGCGGGTAGGCGCGCGGGTCGGTCCGGATGCGCTTCTCATGCCCGATCAGCGCGTCGATCTTGGGCGCGATACGGTTGCTGATGACGGCGGGCTGCTTGCGCTTGCGCAGCGTCTCCAGCTCATCACCAGACAGCTGCTTCCCGTCGTAATAGTCGCGGTCCCGCTCGGACAGCTCGCGCGCCGGGCGGCAGGTATCTTCCGACTCCCGGAACTGCTGCAGCAGCTCGGCATGGCCGATTTGGTTGTCACTGTCGGTCATACGGTTTTCCAGCTGTCGGAGTCATCATCGGAGTTGATCTCGTAGTCGCGCGACCGGCGTTTGCGATGGTCACTCTCTGCCGGCGAAGCGTTCGCCATGCTGTCCAGCCCTCGGCCGATCAGGCTGCACACGTCAACACCATCGTCCTGGCGTCCGTCCTCGCCGTTGAAGGCGCACAGCTGGTTGAGTAGTCGAACCGCCCACGGCAGCCGCGGGAGGTGAACGGTGCCGGCTGAGGCGCGGGCCGCGAAGCCCAATGCGCGCTCGGCCTTGCTGCCGGCAGATGCCAGCGCGATCCGGTGAGCGAACGTCTGCGTCTCGCGCATCCTCTTGGTGATCGAGGACTCGACCGCCCGCAGGATCACGCCCTTTTCCTCAAAGGCCGCCAGCGGGCGATGCTGGGCGATGAGGCCAATCCAGGCGTCAATCCATTCGGCCGGGTCAGTCTGCCCATACCACCAGTCCACGGCGTACAGGTCACCGGTCGATGCCAGGCCCCACACGCCGTGTTCGGTGAAATCCCCGCCATCCGGCGTCACTGCATAGTCGCTGGCTATGTACAGGTTGAGCCGGCTCGGCAGAACGTCGTAGAACTCGAACCAATCGCGCTTGAACATCAAGCCCGCGGCGCTCCGGCACTGACCTTCCCACACGTGGGAATACAGGTCCTGATTCACCCGCTGCAGCTTCTGACGCTCCTTCTCCAGCTCCTCGGGGAACCACGGGTTGTCACGCCAGTTGATGGTGATGACCAGCGTGTCCGGGTCATCCATCGCGGCCAGCTGGTGGACGTAGTCCTCTTCCTGCTCGGGGTTGTAACTCCACCAGAGCTCTGACCCAGGCTTGCGGATCGTGGGGATCAGCACCGTGGCAGACCGCTCGCTGACCGAGTGGGCCTCCTCGATCCACGCACCGTCAAACCCCTCGTAGGACTTGATCGAGTCGGCCGTATGCTCCTTCAGGCCGGCAAACGCAAACTCACTCTCTGATGCCGACGTTCCAGGCTGGCCCTTGATGGCCTGCTGCTGCACGTCGTAGTAGTAGCCGAGGTTCAGCGACTGAATCTGGTCGGCCAGCAGCCGCAACGATGACTCCTTGATCGACTTCTGTGTCTCGCGGCAGCAAAGCCACCGGGTAGGCTGGATGATCCCGCGCGTGGCCAGCATCCGAGCGATCGACCATGACTTGGCCGAGCCGCGCCCGCCCCTGGCAATCTTGTGGCGACGCCTGTCCGTCCAGAACGGCAACATGGCCGCCGGGACGTCAAGCTGCAGGTTGCTCATGCCTTGCCCGGCTCCACGCCGTTCACGGTGACGCTGACCATCACCCCGACAGGGCCGCCACCGGGGCCGCTCAACTCCTGCTGGATCTTGTCTCCGTACTTACGGGGCTTGAGCTTTGCGGCCACCCACTTCCGCGCGTCCACCCGCAGGCGGTTCCGGGCAACGGCCGTGGAGTCGAATACGACCTCAGTGTTGCCCTCGCCGTCATCATCGCTGGACCCGTGTTTGATGGCGCGAACCGTCGTGCACTCCTCATCGGAAATGCCCACGATCTCGTCAGCCAGGGTCTCGGCCTGCTCCTCCCTCGCGTGCGCGTACATGTCGCGGAAGGTCTCGAAGACAGCCAGCCAGCGAAACACTGTGGCGCGATGCGGCATGCCCTCATCCGCACAGATCGCCTTCAAGCTCTCCCCATCAGCAATGCGGTCACAGATCAACTCCGCCAGTTCTTCGCGGTAGTCGGTCGGTCGGCCGGTCATCACACAATCTCCAACAGGCCAAGGGCGAGTAGCTCGCCTGCCGGCTGGACGCGCGCGCGGAGCTGATGCAGGCCTTCATTCAGCACGTGATCGCCGGGGACAGTGAACTCCAGGCGCCCATCCGAATGCCCAGCCGCTGTCCATGTGGCCCGGACGTGCCTGCCGCCATAGGCGACCACCTGCACTTCGATGGTCTCGCCTGACAGATCAACAGGGCCCGCCTCATCACGCACCCAGCACTCGCACGGAACTGCGGCGCGCCGGATGGCCTGATAGGACCTCTGAGCGACAACGTTCACTGCGCCACCCCGGCACGATCAGCCCTCACCACGGCCTGACAGGCGCGGAGCTGGTCGTCGGCGTCTCGGCCGATTCGAACAACTCGGCCCGCAAACTCTTCTCGGCGCTGGGTGGCCGCATCACGTTCGAGGGTGCCGGCTGCGGTTTGGGACAGGAGGTCGGTGTGGCACGCGGCGAGGTCGTTGCGCAGGCGGAGAGTGCCATCGCGCAGGCCAGCCACAACAGCATCAGCGACGGCCGGGGCGGCTGCGCGGTCTTCTTCATGCTTTGCTCCGATGGCGGCCAGGGTGTCGGCCTGCTTGTGTTCGGTGGCGCGGGCGGCCTGCTCAGTGGTCAAGTCCTGCTTGACGACTGCGACCTCCTGCCGGGCCTCTGCACCCTCAGCGCGATCACCACGCCATGCCCAGCCCGCAGCAAAGCCCAGCGCCATGCCAACAGGCAGCGCTATCAGCAGGATGCGGGTGGTGATCACGGAGAGTCCTTTGTGAGTTCAGGCTGCTTGGCGCCACGAAGGATCAGGGATGCGGACTTGATGAGAAGGCCGGTGACGGCCAGTGCGGTGAGTGACCAACCCGGCATGGCCGAACGCCAGTCATCGGGAAGCTGGCTGTACGCCACGGCTACCGAACCCACCATGAGAGCAGCGGCGTCCAGCTTGGCTGACCACCACTTGTGCCAGTTGTGCAGGTCGGCGACAGGCTCAAGCCCTGCGGCGCGTATCAGCTTCCGCAAGATCATGCTGCACCCACCATGGAATGGATTTCCTCAAACGCCCAGTTGTAGAGCGCCTGCTCGATCACCACGACCCGCGTGTGCGGCTTGCCCCGAATAGTCCGCTTCTCAAGCGACGTGGACTGCTGGATCGCCAGGAGGACGAAGGCGATCCGCTGTTTCACCGGGTCCGGCTCCTGCAGCACCAGCAGCGCATCGCTCACCATCTCCCGGATGGACCCCAGCATCTCCGCTGTCGGCCGGCCGCTACGGTTGTCCAGAACCAACAGGACGCCCTGCAGCTGGCTGATCGGCGAAAGCACCGGTTTTTGCTTAGGCGCAGGCATCAGGCAATACCAAACAGAGATTTGGCCTGCCGAAGCTTCTTTGTGCGGTCGGCGAGGCCATTCGCCCCACCATTGATAGCCTTGGTGACACCAACCACGTCGTCGGCCAGCGCCATGACCTTCAGCCGCGGACGGCGGACGGTCCAATACCACACGGCTGCATCGACCGCGTCCGGAAGCTGAGCCACCAAGCCGGGGGTCTTGACCGCCCGGTCATCACCGTACTTCCACCGGCTGTAGTCGGCGTAGTTGGCGCGTCCGGTCAGCTGGATCAGGCCGCGGCCCTTAAACCGCACGCCGTCGCCCGGCTGCACGTTCCCGAGATCCTTGCGCCCCTCATAGGCCCGGCCAGAGGCGTATTCCTCGGCGGTCTTGAACCCATCAGACTCGTGCGCCACCTGAGCCAGGAAGTGAGCCTTCTCCAACGGAGAGGTGATGCCGTAATTGATGCAGGCGGCTTCCAGTGGCTGGGCATATATCCCAGCTCCCATGGCAGCCGCGACTGTCTCGGTGCTCACCATGAAGTCTCCAATAGGGCGCCCGCCCCGCTGCCAGCTAGGCGCAAGGGTTGATCTGGACGGGGAAGCGGGCAAAGAAAAAGCCCCGGAGGTCCGGGGCTGGGTCGCGTGCGATAGTGGAAGAATGCACCCCAAAGTGCGCGGGCTACAACCGCGCAGCTACGCGGCGTCTTCTCCCTGTAGGGCTGCCCACAGATGGCGGCCTGCCTCGGCCTCGGCATCGCGCATGGCGCAGTAGAGCCAGGTCACGACGCCGGCCCACACTTCCCGGTATCCCGACTCGCTCAGCCCCATGGCCTTGGCCCGGTCGCGGTTGGATGTGCCCTCAGCGCCGAACAGGTCCAGCACCGCGATGCGGACCACGTCTTCCAGCCGATCCTCCAGCTTCTCCGGCCAGCGATGGGCCCGGGCCTCGTCAACTGCTGCGTCCAGCGACGACCGTGTCTTGAAGTCCAGCGCCGCCCGGTGATAGCGGGACAGGGATACGACCAGTCCGCGCTCCACCTTGGCCTCAATGTAGGCCTGCTCCCTGGCGCTCCACTCGTCCATGACCAGCCGGTGGATGGTTGCGCTGATCTTGGACGCGCGCAGGGCTGCGCCGTCTGGCCATGCGCCGTACTCCAGAAGGTCACGCCCCAGCCCGGCCGGCACGAAGGCCAGCGCCGCGGCGATGTCCTGGTTGGTCAGCTCAGGGATTCCGCCCCGACCGCTGTTGATCTTGATCGACTGGGGGTAGAGGCGCGCCAGTAGTTCCCGGACATCAGCCATTGGTGTTCTCCTGAGTGAAAGGGGTGATGCCGAAAATGGGGGTGGAAGGCATGACCGGCTTGGCCCGTGCCTTCCGCATTGCGACCACGAAGGAGTGCGCGCGGCACTTGGTCAGTCCGAACTCCCGGACTAGATCGATGGTCCGGGGGATACGGACGGGGTAAGCCGCTGCGATCCTGAATGCCATGAGCTTTGATCCTGATACGTCGCCGCTCATACCCCCTCCTCGCTGATCCGGACGACGACCTGGCCGCCCTTGCGGACCTCTTCGCTGACCAGTGGGTGGCTGATGAACCGCTTGTCGTCTATGCCGAGGGCGTCGGCGATCCCGTCCCTGTAGGGCTTGAATCGGGCCAGCATGTTGTCGTCGTCGGGCAGGCGCTTGGTCGGCGGGTGGAAGGTGACGTGCAGGTGCAGCCGACCATCCGGAAGGTCGGCCCCATTCCAGTCCGCCAGCACCGCCATGACCATCGCTGACCTACGGACGTTCTTGGTGGTCTGCGCCTTCTGTCGCCAATGAACTCGGGCATTGGGCGACAGGTCCTTGTGCGGCCACGGCAGGATCAGCTCCTTCATGCCGCCACCCCCAGCCCAAGCATCTGGTCCTGCCGCGCGATCAGCTCGTTGTCGCTGCCGAACGTGGCGTGGAACGGCTTGCTGCCCTCGGCGAGGCTGGGGCCGTAGTGGGCGCGCATCTCTTCGTGGGTGCAGCCGAAGCCGACTAGACCTCTATGGTGCCAAGGGCAAAGGCCGATCCCGAACATGTGTCCGCGCCGGCGCCCGCCGCTCAGCAGGTGGTGGTAGTCGCAGCCTGGATGCACCATGAAGTTCCACGGCGCGCCGGGCATCTCGCCCCAGATGACGCAGGCCACGCACAGGCCTTCCTTGCAGGCCACGATGCGAGCTGCCTCGGCTGCGGTCGGGGTGGTGGTTGAGAGGCCGCGCTTCATCGGCGTACCTCCCAGCGATATCGGGTCTTCGCCGCGCGGCAATAGGCCTCCGCTATTTCAGCGCAGTTCTGCCGAGCAAAACTGAGCCCTGCCAGAATAAGGCCCAGCCGACACAAGCGATCCCATGGAGCATCAGCCAAAATCCACTTGCCGTCGCCGCACTGTGAGCGATCCGCACGGACGACATCCCGCAAACGGCGCTTCGCCACGGTGGAAGAGTCGAAGTTCCACGGGTCGTCTATCGGATTCATGGAGTTCAATGCATCTTGGCTTGAGATGAGCCACCTCCATTCGGATCTCTGGCACATAGCGAATGGGTTGGGGTTCATCACGCCGAACTGCTGGATGGACGCCCTCTGCTCAATCGCGCTCATGGCGTCACCTCCGGCGGCGCCGGCAGCGGCTGCCAGTGAGAAACGTCCTCAACGTACTCGTGATCCCATGCGCAATGGACCCCGCCTTCGTACTGGCAGTCCATGTGCTCGCTCGTGAGGATCAAGGCTGTGAACTGCCCGATCCCTTGCTTGAACGCTTGGAACTCCGTCCCATCCTTCGGCGCCGACTCGATGGGCTGCCACTGCGGGGCGCGGGTGTTCCAGTGCTTTGTCATTGAGGCGCGCAGAGAATCGATGCCATAGCGGAGAGTGCGCTGGTTCCTCTGGACGCAGCCCAGAGCTGTGCACTTCAGCGTGAGCCCATCGCTCTTGTAGGGCACGAACTCGGCGCTACCTCCGCAGAACGGGCAAGGAAGCAACTCCGTAGTGCTGGTGTCGATCGGTTCGAGGTTCATGCGGCTTCTCCATTAGGCGCCCTGCAGTAACTGCAGATTCTTCCGCCATGTGCTTTCACGAATGCGTGTGAGCCACAGCCGGAGCATTTGGTTTTTTCACTAGCATGCTGCCGACGGCTCTCGGTGCGCCGGACCTGCGCGAGTGCCTTCGCTAGCTCTGCCTCATGTTTCAGCCGAGCTAGTTTTTCTGGATGCGAACTCCCCCTACCTGCATCGGGGTACCAGTAATCGACGCTCATCACGCTGCCCTCTGCTGTTTGGTGGTCGGCGCCTGCTCCGGGAACTGCAGCCACACGCCATGTCGGTGGTAATGGGCCTGTACGGCCTCCAGGTACTGCGAAAGCTGCGGGGTCTTCATCAACGACGTGACCGGGTAGAAGCTCATCAGCGCGAGCTTGTCCTCGTAGGCCATCGGCTTGACGATGCGGTCGTACGTGGCCCGGTAGTCCTCTTCCTCGACGCGCAGGATCGGCACGCCGAAGTGCAACTTGCAGAAGGACTTCACGCCGAGCACCGTGTCCTCGCGCAGCTCGCGGGCAACCTGCTCGTACCACGCGTGGCTTATGGCGTTCTGGTCCAGGCTGCGCGGCTTGCCGTCGTTGATGGTGACCGTCACGTAGCGGCGAGCTTGATAGCTCTCGCGCAGCTGCCCGATGGCCTCCTGCAGGGCGTGGTCGCTGTTGACGATCAGTTTGGTGCTGCTCATCCCTTCCTCCTGATCTCGTCATCCCGCTGGTCCCAGCCCGCCAGCCAGTTCTGGCGCCAGCGCTGGCCGTCCTCGCCCATCGCGTACTTCGGGCAGTCCGCCCGGTCCTTGTGGGCGTCTCGCATGTGCCGGCCTGCCTCTTGGGCTGCGGCGAGTTGTTGGGTGGTCACCACGCGTCACCCCCGAAGTCAGCGAACCGCATCGTTTCGCCCATGAACCGGACCCTCTTGAAGCCGGTCGGCCCGTGGCGGTTCTTCTCGATCAGTATCTCGGCGATCCCCTTGTCCGCCGAATCGCGGTTGTAGACCTCGTCGCGGTAGAGCATCAGGATCTGATCGGCCTCTCGCGTCAGCTCGTCGCTGTTGGCGAGGTCGCCAGCGTTGGGGCGCTTGTCCACCCGCGTCTCGACGCCCTTCACGACCTGGGCCAGTGCGACGACAGGGATGTTCAGCGAGCGGGCGAGATCCTTCATGCCCTGAGCAACCAGCGACACTTCGGTGATCCGGTCGGCTCGCGGCACGCGGATGCGCTGGGCGTAGTCGATGTACAGGACGCCGATGTTGTGGGCGTGCTTCCACTTGCGGGCGATTCCGATCAGCTCGTCCAACGTCACCGCTGACCGGTCGTAGATCCACATTTCGCGGGGGATGGCATCGGCCATTCCGTACTTCAGCTTGTCCCACTGCTCTTCATCGATCTGCCCCGAACGAAGCACCGAGGCGGGCACCGAGGAGACCAACGACAGGCGGCGCAGCGCCATCTGTACCGCAGGCTGCTCCGCACTGATGACACCGGGGCGTTTCCCCGCCTCAGCAGATGCCTCCACCAGGCCTCCGAGAAACGCAGTCTTCCCCATGGCCGGACGGCCGCCGATGATGGTCAGGTCGCTGTCGTGGAACCCGCCGAGGATCTCGTCCAGCTCTTTCAGGCCAGTCGTAATGCCCGGAAGCTTTCCGCCGTTGGCGTGAGCGCGCGACGTCTCATCCCACGCCCTTTGCATCGCCTGCTTGCCGGTGAACTCGCACTCGGTCACGGCGGCGTTGAGCGCCAGGAGACGGCCAGCGGCAATGTCCACGGCATCGTCCTCACCGGCTCGGGCAGCGGCCACCAGCTGCAGGCCCACGTTCACGGCCTCACGGCGCCGCCAGTTGTCCCGGACGATCTCGGCATAGCCAACGACCGACGCGGCGCTGGGGACGGTGCTGGCGAGGTGCAGGGCGTAGTCGAAGTCATCCGGAGACGCCTCGCCGATGGTCACCGCGTCGGCGTCCTCACCAGCCAGCACCCGGTCACGGATCAGGCCGAATACACGGGACCGCTGCGGCGAGGTGAACTGGTCCGCGCTGATCAGCGGCGCGACGTCGTGGAAGCGCAGGTTCTGCAGCAGCAGGCCGCCGATCACAGCCTCTTCGGCAAATGCGGGGTTCTGCCCGTTCACAGCGCCCTCCTCCCGCCGCCCGGCTGACTCGCCACCAGCTGGAGAACCTGCGCCGGAGCGTTCTCGTTGGCGCGGCCGATCCAGCCGTTGAGGAACTTCGGCGTCCCACGCCGGGTCTTCCGGTTCGCAGGGTTGGCCACCGCCCACGCCCTGGCCTTGCGGATCTCGCCGACCACGTCCACTCGGGGATAGGCCGCCCGCAGCTCGGCCAGCTCGGCATCCGTCACGGCGTACTCCGACCCGTCGCTCAGCGGCAGGGTCAAAACTTCGGATTTCGGCCCCTCAGGATTAGGAACAGAAACAGGAGCAGGAACAGGAGAGTTTCCTAACGGTTCGGGAACCGTTTCGAAAACTCCAGCCGAGGCGAGAACTTCACTCTTGAACAACACGCCATCAGGAAGAGCCTGAGCAAGCTTGGCGATGGACTTCTGCTGGTTCGGGTTGTCCGGCTTGTTCCACTTGGTGAACTTGATGATCCACACGACCTTTGTCGTCGGGTCGTACTTCACGAACCCAGCATCGACAAGGGTTTTCAAACCGTTCTGGAACCGTTCCGGAACCCACCCCAAATCCTCGCAAGCGTAGGCATCAGGCAGGCGGAATGCGCCCAGCATGGTGGTGTGCTGGCTGGTCATCAGGTAGATCGCCAGCAGCCGGGAGTCAGAGTCGAGCCCGAGAATCGTCTCGCTCGCCCAGAAGCCGGTATGGATCTTTCCGTAGTCGCGCATTACATGGCTCCCAACAGGTCAGGCTGCGGCGTAGCCGACCGACGGGCTTCCGCCCTGGCCTGCTCGTCCGCGCATCGGGACAGGTGCGTACTGGCTTCCTCGGGAGTCAGCGGTGAACTGGATTGCGCCAGCTCGACGCACTCGCTCAGCCGCTGCAGGTACTGGCTTCGGTTCATGGGTGGACCTCATCAGGTCGGCCAGACGCTCTACTTCGCAGATGCCTTCAAGGGCGGCCTGGAGGTTGAGGAACTGGCGCAGGAGGTTGGAGCCGGTGGCGGCGCACAGGGGGCCGATCAGCTTCTCGGGAATCGGGCGGACGCCGTTCTGCATCCGGGATACATAGGACTTGGTCTTGCCGATGCAGGCAGCGACGTAGTCCAGCTTGTGGTGGCCGGCGCGGATCATCACGGCCAAGGCCTGAGCGGCCGTTTCGATCTGTCGAACGATCTGCGGGGAAGCGTCCTTCGGGGCGTGATGTACGCCGAATGCCAGCCTCAGCTCTTTTTGGTTGCCAAGCGTTTCCATGCGTTTCCTATCGTTTCCAAAGCTGTTTTGGCGGAATAAAGGCCCAACCCGAAGCGGATTGAGCCAAGTGAAGTCAGTGGTGATGCGGAATCAGAACGTCGTTGAAATCGTGCGAGTCGCGGGCCGTCTGTTCGTGCTGCGGCACGTCGGTGACAAGGTGCGAGTGGACAAGGTGGAAACCCGCCGTCCTGGCCCGGTCTACGGAACCGGCACCGTGGTGCCCTTCCCTGCTCGGGGCCGGTGAGGTGGGCATGTCAGGCGCGCTTGCGCTTCACAGACCGCAACGGGCCGAAAACGTCGGACCTGACAAGACGGGTGTAGGGAGGAATGCCGCGGTACTTCCAGTTGTGGACGCGTTGCGTCCCGCCGGGCATGACGAAACCCAGCTTTCGGGCGACAGAGGCCGGACCACCGAGCGAATCAATCAGCTCGGCATCGGGGTGCAGTTCGAGTGTGGGATTCGCGCTCATGGAGACATTACACGCCATGTTTAATGCATTGTCAACACCACGTGTAACAACGCCGCGTGTAGCTGCCGGACAATGCCGAATGGCCGAAATGCACGAATCTATGCGCCGCCTCTACCAGGCCGCCGCCGCCCTCTCGCCGCCGATCAGCGGGCAATCTGAGCTCGCCCGGCGCGTGGGCCAGTCTCCGCAAACCGTTAACAACTGGGAATCCCGAGGCATCTCGGCCGCTGGAGCCACAAAGGTCCAACAGATGCTTGGCATCAGCTCAACCTGGACCCGTGAAGGCATCAGCCCGATGTTCGTTGCCCAAGCGCCCCCTGTGGATAACCTGTCTCACTCTGTGGCACAGCAACGCCAGATGATGGCCGCAACGGTCACCCTCCTCCGGCACATCGAGGAGAACGTTTTAGAGCCAATTCCGGACGAACGACGGTCGGAGCTACTTGATCTAGTGACAGACGAGATCATCGAGCGCTGGACGCAGGGCATTGCTACGACAGATCTCACGGACGCCGGCAAGCGAGTGATAGGCAAGTTGCGAACAGGAGGCAGGTAAATGTCAGTCAGCAGCAGGGAAATGCAGAAGGCCGCTCGCAAGATTGCGGCATCCATGGGGGTCGGGTTGAAGCGCCCTCCCTCCCATCTAACCGTAGTTGAGGACGAAGCATCGAATGGCCTGACAGCCCTTCAGCGCGACGTCCACTACTCGCGCATCCGTGACCTGGGCAACATGTATTGGCTGAACTGGCTCATCCGCCAGGAAACCATGCAATGCGACGGGATCATGGAATGCCTTGGAGATGAGGAACTGATCGCCCTGCTGGTGAAGATGCAGCGCGCGAAGGACTGCCGTGAGGAGGGGGTTGGTTTTGATGAAGTGCCCGGCCTAGTCAGGTCGGCAATGGTGGACTACTGAAAACTACTAGGGGGCAAGGATGAAGGGGTTACTCATAGCCGCAGCTATCGCGGCCAGCTTGACGGGCTGTGCGAGCGGCTACTCACAGTTCTACAAGGAACTGCCAGACGCCAGTGAGGTGGTCGCCAGACGAGCCCAGGTGGCGCCGGAGCGACCGATCGTTGAGCGGACGTCAGAGCTTGATGCGATGAGCATTGCCATGAGCTATTACGCAAAGGGTGGCTACGCACCCATTGGTTATGCATCGTTTAACGGGGCTGCTGGAGTTTCAGAAGCCAAAGCCATCAAGCAGGCAGTCGAGGTAGGCGCTGACCTGGTGGTGGTGACCAACCCGGCTTATACAGGGACGAACAATTCAGTTATCCCTATCACCACGCCTACTAGCAGCACGTCCTATACGAACTCCAGCGCAACGGCCTATGGGTCGGGTGGAGTTGTGAACGCTTACGGACAGGCGACCACCACAACGTATGGAAGCCAGACCAACTACATCCCCGTGTCTACCGACCGATATGACTATGGCGCTCTATTTTTCGTGAAGCCCAAGCAGACTTTCGGCATGCTGGTGGCTCCGCTCAGCTCCGAAGATAGGGCTTCAAATGGAACCAACCAGGGCGTCAAGGTGATCGGCCTTGTGGAAGGCTTGCCTGCTTATAGAGCAGACATCCTTGTCGGTGACACCATCATCGAGATCGATGGCAAGCCAGTCTTCACTGCTGATGAGTACAGGGCCGCTGCTGATCGGGCAGCTTTAAGCAGGGAACCCCTGAGCTTCACCCTGCTGAGGAGCGGGAACAGGGTAGTCAAGGCCATCCGCCCGAACTAAACCAGATCCTGAACGGAATCGAAGCCGTTCAGGATTTTTTACGCTTCGAGTTTAAACATGGTGTTGACTCCGAGTTACACGTGATGTTTAATTAACCCGTCGGCCAGCAAGGCCATCCAGACGGGAATCGAAATGGCAGCCCAGCAGTTCAACGCAACCCCGGAGCAGCTCGCAGTCCTGATCCAGTTCTGCCGCAGCCGCGTCCAGGAACATGACTTCTACGCTGGCGCTGATCTTCGCGCTGCCGTCGAGGCTGTGTCTGGCCCCTGCTTCGCGGAAGTCGATGGCGAGATGGTCGCCATCAACTCCGACGGCACGGAGGCCTGAGCCATGGCCCTCCACAACGCCGCATGGATCGACTACGACGGCGCAGGAATGCCGCTGACCCATTCCACGATCCTCGACCGCACGACCGACGCCATTGAGCTGCTGGCGCGCACCAAGACCTCGCTGGGCGAAGTCAGCCTGACCGCCGATGAGGCGGCTGAGATGAGCCGCGCCATGGTGGTCGGCAATGACCGCGAGATCGGCCGCCTGTTCCGCGAAGCCTCGCTGCGCCACGCCCGCGAAATGGTTGCTGGCTCGAACATCCTCGACTCCGAGTACGAGACGGCCGTGTCGCTGCTGAGGAGCTACGCATGAGCGCCCCTGTCGATGTGCTGGCGAGCTACGCGCAGGACACGGGCGCGTTCCGCGTGACCAACAAGGCGGCGACCGAGCTGGCAGAGGCGTGTGCCGCATTCGCCGAGCTGATCGAGGCGGCGGAGGAGACGCAGGCCGACGCCTTCATCCTCGGCATGGAGATTCCACGGCTGGTCGCCGCCCTCGCCCGCGTCCGGGGTGCCGCATGACCGCCGTACTGGATAAGTCGCTGCTGCAGCCTGGGGCCCTGCCGGCAGTTCCAGAGAGGACTGGCGGTGACCGGATGGACAACGCAATCCGCGAGCACGGGATCGGCAACTTCTGCGAATGGTTCGGCCACGAGTTCGACGGCGAGTTCGCCGCCTTCTCGGTTGACGTGTTGCAGCAGCGTAACGAAGAGGCCGCGCAGGCTCAGGAAGGTGCCGCATGACCGCCACTGACCGCGCAGCGCACCGGTACGCCATCACGACCATGGCAGTGATCGGCGGCATGGCCTTCTGCATCGGCGCCCTCTTCGCACTGATCGTTGGAGCAATCGTATGAAGCCGGATTGGAAGGATGCCCCGGAGTGGGCTGCGTACTTGGCACAGGACTTCAACTGCGAGTGGTGGTTCTACGAAGGAGAGCCGAGCCCTATTGGATTGAGCTGGCACGTTGCTGGCCGATGTGAGAAGGCGAGGGTTCCCGATGACAACCATTATTGGACTGACACCTTGGAGCGCCGTCCATGACCATCCGCGCCCACCTGGACGACCAGTTCGCCCGCCAGTTCGGCGGCCTGCCGGATATCGCGCCGCCTGTCCGCCCTGACTACGAGGTCACGGAGCTGTTCATGGACGGCCTGTTGCTCGGCAACAGCGACTTCGAGATCAACAACCCGCACGCCGTCGGCGTCCTGCCGTACGACCCCATGAACCAGCACGAGGCCGAGCACGGCATCTGCGTTGAAGGAGATTGCGATGAGCGCTGACGCTGGCTACGAGATGCACCCCGGCACCCTCTATGACTACACGGCTGGCGTTTATTGCGGCGTGCTGGTCACCGAGAAGGTGATGCGCAAGCTTGCCGCCCTGCAAGCCCAGCATCTCGACGCCGTGAAGCGTCTGCTCACCGACAGCCACGCTGATGGCGAGGTTTTCCCGTCCATGTGGACTTTGCACTACCCGGAAGGGAAGCAGACCACCGTTCGCTTCATCGACAAAAGCTTGTCGGTCCCCGAGCGGATCCGGTTGGCTTCCATCTCCAGGCAGCCTACGGCTGAGTATCCGGTCTTCATAGCCAGCAGCATGGACGAAGCGAAGCGCATGGCAGATGCCCGGCGCGCCGAACTGAATCCTCCGGCGCCGTGTCCTGAGTGCAGGGAAAACGAGTGCAACGGCGAGTGTATGGAGGTCGCCTGATGCGCCTCCTGACCGCCACCGGCTGCCGCAGCTGGTCTGACTTCGCGGCGTGCGTTGCCTGCTACGCGATGGTCTTCGGGCCGTTTGCCGCGATGTGCTGGCCGAACTGAATCCCCCTGCCCTGCGCTCACTCCCCTTGTAGCGCAGGGTCCGCCAGCCCGGCGGCGGTCCACGAAGCCGGGCACCTATTCCACCTTTCAGCAGAGAAGCCATGAACCAGATCGTCACCATCGATCAGTCCATCTACGACACACGGGATTCGTTCGTCTCGGTGCTGACCGATCGCTCCATCAACTTCGACCGCGAGGCCGAGTTCGCCCTGCAGGCGCTGTACGGCAACGACTACGCGATGAAGATCGCGATGAGCAATCGCCAGTCGGTGATCAACGCGGTGGTGAACATCGCGGCCATCGGCATCAGCCTCAACCCGGCCAAGAAACAGGCGTACCTGGTGCCGCGCGACGGCAAGATATGCCTGGACATCAGCTACATGGGCCTGATGGATCTGGCAATCGACTCCGGGTCGATTCGCTGGGGTCAGGCAGAGCTGGTGTATGAGGCGGACACCTTCGGTCTGAACGGCGTGGACCAGCAGCCCACCCACTTGCGCAACCCGTTCGCTACGGATCGCGGCGCGGTGATCGGCGCCTATGTGGTGGTCAAGACCGTCGACGGCGACTACCTGACGGACACCATGAGCCGCGAAGAGATCGACGGGATAATGAACCGGTCGCAGTCGGTAAAGGCCGGCAAGTCGTCTCCGTGGAAAACCGACTGGGGCGAGATGGCGAAAAAGACCGTCGTGAAGCGCGCCTACAAGTACTGGCCGAAGACCGAGCGGCTGGACACTGCGATCCATCACCTGAACACCGACGGCGGGGAAGGCCTGGCCGTGCTGAGCGGGCAATCTGTGACCCAGCAGGCCGCATTGCCGCCGCCCGAAATGACGGCTGAGCAGGAGGCTGAGCGCACCGCGCTGTATGCCAGCCTGCAGGACATCGCCACGGCCGGCCTGGAAGCGCTGGGCGAAGCGTGGTCGAAGCTCACGCCGCAGCAGCGCAAGCTGATCGGCGGCTCGGGGCTGGACGCGTTGAAGGCTGACGCCGAGAAGGCCACTGCGGAGGTGGTCGAATGATGCTCATACCCTGCGAGCAGGGCAGCGTTGCATGGCACAACGCCCGCGCCGGCATCATCACCGCCAGCATGTTCGGCGTGGCCCGTAAGCGCGTCGGAGAGCTGGACGAGCGCCAGCAGCAGTACGTGGACGCGGTGCTGGCCGGCTCTGCCCCGAAGGATGCCGCGTTGGCGGCAGGTTACAAGGCGCTGCCGAAGTCCGCGATCATTGAGAGAGCGCTGGCCGGCGAGCCGGTTGGCGACTACAGCGAGGAGGCGAAGAACTACGCCTTCCGCCTGGCCATCGAGCGCATCAGCGGCGAGCCGCTGGACGAGGGTTTCGAGACCTTCGCCATGCGTCGCGGCAAGGACCTGGAGCCCGCTGCCCGCGCCGAGCATGAGATCCAGTCGGGCCTGATCGTGCAGCGCGCCGGCTTTGTCCTGAGCGACTGCGGTAACTACGGCTGCTCGGCCGACGGGCTGATCAACGCCGACGGCGGCTCGGAATACAAGTGCTTCATCAACCCGGAGAAGCTGCGCGCGTTCCACGTCGATAACGACGCGAGCGACGTGTTCGAACAGGCGCAGGGCTGCATGTGGATCACCGGCCGGCAGTGGTGGCACATCGGCATGTTCTGCCCGGCGCTGGAGTCCGTCGGTAAGCAGCTGTGGTGGCGCCGGTTCGAACGCGACGAGGCGTTCATCGCCAGCATGCAGGCCGACCTTGAACGGTTCCGCGCGGTCGTGGACAGCTACGAGGCGGCACTGCGCCAGCCCGAGCAGGAGGCCGCCTGATGGACGTGAGCGCATATCCCGGCCTTGCCGCCAGCTACCGCCGCGCCGGCCTCATCCGTGCCCAGCAGTTCGCCAGCGTGGTCGAGGGCAAGAGCTACACCACCGCGCAGGTCGCAAAAAGGCTGGGAGTTTCACTTAAGAGCGCATCGCGGCGCATCAAGCGCGGCCCCTTCCCCCTCACCTGGGCTTCCCTTGAATCAGCACGGAGAATTTCGCAATGACCCGCTCCTGCACCAGATGCGCCGCAGTCCTGCCGCTGCGCAAGTTCCCGCTGGTGAATGGCAAGCCGCAGGCCCGCTGCAGCCCGTGCGCGAACTCCGACCGCCGCCTGCGCGATCCGCTGCCTGCCGTGAAGCGTGACCCAGACGAAATCAAGATTCTCAACGCCAACAACCTGTGGTTCGGGCCTGTCAGCCGCGAGCCGATGAGGAGCATTGCATGATCGAGCAAATCGCAATCGCAGCAACCGGCGTCACGGCCATCTGGCTGACGCAGTCCAAGCATGAGGGTGTACGTCGCTTCGCATGCCTGTTCGGGCTGGCGGGGCAGCCATTCTGGTTCGCATCGGCGATATCGGCCGAGCAGTGGGGAATTGTCGTGCTGTGCTGCTTCTACACCGTGGCATGGGCGCGTGGCGCCTGGAACAACTGGCTGTCTCCGAAGCGCAAGGGCGCTGACGGTTTGACGGCAGGGCAGCGCCGCCTGAAAGCCGCCCATGGCGATCCCGAGGCGTTCGCCAATGCTGTATGGCGGGCTGTGGGCGAGATCAGCGTGGATGAAGCAAACGCGGCCATTAACAAGTACCGCGCCGAGTGGGAGGCCGCATGACCAGCATCCACGTGGAGCCGGTTTTCAGCGGCGAGACGGACCGGCAGAAGGCCTGCGAGAGCGCGACCATCGCAGCCCACATCGCCACCTTCCAGCGCAAGGGCGGGCAGATCGAGGTCCTCGGCAACAGCGCCCTGCGGCCGGACGTGACCCGTCGGCAGGTGCAGGAATCCCGGATCGAGGGTCGGAAGAAGGGGGCGCGCAAGTGACCAGCCAGCTCGACATTTTCGACCACGACCCGGCCCGCCTCGCAGCAGCCTATCGCCAAGCAGCCCAGCACGCGCTGGATATGGGAGACACGGGCTACTTCACCGCCCGCGAGCGGGCCGACCACCACACCAAGGAAGCCGAGCGCCTGGAACGGCTCGCGGCACAGAGGAGCAAGTCATGAACACTGAGAAGCCCATCAGCACCATCGACGCCGTTCGCCACCTGATCGTTTGCGACACGCAGTTCTCTTGGGCCGGGGTCACTAACCTCACGCTGTCGCAGATGCTCGACCTGCAGGCGCGGGGCTGGGTTGTCGAGGGCGACGACAACGACGAGTTCCAGCTGACCGTTGCAGGCGAAGAAGTGGTGGCCAAGGCGCTGCAGCACGGCGCAGGCACCGAGGAGGACGGCGCATGAACACCGAACTGACCACCGCCGCTGTGGAGCGGCTGACCGCGCAGCTGGGCGAGGCGCTGTTTAAAGAGCCCGGCCTGGACCTGATCGAGATCGCGAACCGCTGCAACAGGATGGCCGCGAAGGCCGGTAGCGGGCTTCTGGTGGCCGACCATCTGCCCAGCTACACGCCGTCGAAGATGGCTGCCAGCTTCCGCGCCGGACAGAACACCGAGCGCATGCAGGACAAGCCCGAGGCCGTGCGGCTGCGGGATGAGCTGCGGGAGCGGGCGGAGTTTGAGGCGTGGGCGCAGAGCATCGGTGCGGCTGTCGATGACGACGAGCATGGCAACTACGTCGATAGCGGGCTCAACCACGCGAAACTCGGATGGCAGGCCGCCCTCGCCGCAACTGGCAAGCAGCAGGTTGGCGAGGTGCAGGGGGCTGGGCTGGACGTCGAGCAGCTGAAGAGCCTCGTTTCCAGCGTCCACCGCACGGTTGCGCTGGGGCACCAGAGAGGGCCGCATGCCTATTCGGGCGAGAACTTCGGGCGTTACTTGGCAGAAGCGGCGCGCGACTGCCGCCAGATCATGGGCTTGCTCGATGCCCTCGCCGCCCGCCAGCCGGTGGGGCAGGAGCCAGTGGTCACGGCTGAAATGCTCGCTGCCGCCGATGCGTATCACGACAGCGAGGAATACCGCAGCGGCAATCTAGGAGATGACCACACGAACGCTGCCTGCTACCGGGCCATGGCCGCTGCCTGCCCGCCCGCGCAGTCCGATCAACCGTACCAGCGGATCACCGGCCTGCAGGGGATCGGCGATGCCGCTGATTACCTTGCTCGCCATCCAGGCGACGAATACGCGAAACGCCGCCTATCCGAGCGTGTCGCCGAGTTCTGCCAGAAGAACGGCTTGTCGCCCGCGCAGGCCGTGGACCTAGAGCAGTTCATCGCGCTAGCAAAGTTTGGCGAAGAATTCGCATTCAGTGCCGAAAAGCAGCCGCATTCCCGAGTGGTGTATTCGCAAGCGAGTCGCCTGCTGGCCCTGATCGACGGAAACAAGGCGGTGCAGTCGTGATCGTCCACCTCTTCCTCACCGAAATGAGCCGCCTGCTCATCGCCGCGGTGCTGCTCTTCGTCGGCTTCGGGGCCTTCGCCCTGATCGTGTACGCGCTCCGGGTGGCTAAGGCCGCGCTGCGGTGGGGTTGGCGGGCTGTAGGGAGGGTGCCGGCATGATCCGCCGCCTACTCTGCCTGCTCCGGATCCACCGCTACACGATCCCCTGCCGGTCCGGCGACATGCGGTGCCGGTGCGGGCGGACGAAGTGGTGGGCGCTGTGAGCGGGCTCACGCATGCCGAGTTGGTGCTGATCGCAGGGCGCTGGCTGCGCAACACGGCAGGCTGCTCGGTGGTGCTGGAAGAGCTGTGCGCGGCCACCGGCAACGGCGAGAATCCCGACGCCATCGGCTGGTACTGCGGGCAGACGCTGCTGGTCGAGTGCAAGGTCAGCCGCTCTGACTTCCTGGCCGACCGGAAGAAGCCATTCCGCGCCGAGCCGGCACGCGGGCTGGGCATTTACCGTTACTTCATGGCGCCGCGCGGCCTGTTGCGCGCTGAGGAGATGCCGCCTCAGTGGGGGCTTTTGGAAGTATCCGGCAGGCGGGTCTTTCTGGCGTCCGGGCATGAGCCGAAACGCTGGTATCCCGGCGAGGATCCGTGGGCATTCAAGGAGCGGTTCCACGACGGAGAGACGCAGATGCTGCTTTCCGCCATGCAGCGGATCAAGGTGCGCGTCGGCGCCACGGAGTTCCATTCCATGCTGCACCAGCGCCTGATGAAACCAGCGATGCCGCCTTCGACTGCTCAGGCCGATCTGCTGGCCGCGTGGGGCCCTCTCATGGAAGAGAAGGCGGGATGACGCCCCAACTCTTCCTCCGCGAGCCGCGCCGCATGAAGCAGCCGCGCAAGGACGCCCTGCGCGAGCAGCTGGTGATCGCCGCCCAGCGCATCGAGCAGCTGGCCAGGGAGAACCTGGCGCTGCGCGACACCATCGATCGGGCATGCGCCGAGCTTGGCTCGGCAGTGCCGGACCCTACGAACTGACCGGAGAAAATCAACATGGCCAGACAGAATAAGCAGGCCATCAACCCCGCCGGAGCCGTGTGCCTGTCCCGCGAGGAGATGCGCGACCTGTGCGGCACGCCCTATGCGACCAAGCAGATGGAGTTCCTGATCCTCAACGGGATCGCGCACTACAAGGGCCTGGACGGCCGGCCGCGCGTGTTGTGGGCGACGCTGGAAGGTGCGCCGGATAGCACGGTGGCAGTGGCCACCGCTGTCGCAGAATGGAAGCCGAACAAGGTGGCATGACGATGGGCAGGAAACCGAAGAACGCTGGGGCGATCCCCCGGCTTCGCCAGCGCAAGCAGAAGTCCGGCGTGGTGTTCTATTACTACGACAATGGCGGCAAGCCCCGCGTCGAGACCCCGCTGGGCAGCGATTATGCGCTGGCGATCAAGAAGTGGGCTGTACTCGAGGGCGGCCGCAAGGCGAAGGCCGTAGCCGTGCTGACCTTCCGGATGGTGAGCGACTCGTACCGGCGCGAGGTGATGATCACCAAAGCCGCGCGCACCCAGGAGGACAACCGGCGTGAGCTGGACAAGCTGTATGGGTTCTTCGATGACCCGCCCTGCCCGCTGGAGGCGATCACACCACTGCGGGTGCGGCAGTACCTGACGTGGCGGACGCGGGGCGGCACTGGCATGGTGCGAGCCAACCGGGAAAAAGCCCTGCTGTCGCACATCTGGAACTTCGCGCGCGACAAGGGCTACACGACGCTGTCGAACCCCTGCGCCGGCATCAAGGGGTTCAAGGAGACTGGCCGGGACGCCTACATCGAGGACGACCAGTATCAGGCCATCCGCGCTGCGGCCGACACGGTGGTGCAGGACGCCATGGACCTGGCGTACCTGATCGGCCAGCGGCCGGCGGACGTGCTCAGCCTGACCGAGATGGACGTGCGCGACGGCGTGGTCAACATCAAGCAGGGGAAGACGAAGGCCAAGCTGCGCATCGCGGTCGAGGGTGAGCTGGCCGTCCTGCTGGAGCGCCTGCGCGGGCGTAAGGCGGGCCAAAGCGTACGTAGCACCTTCCTGATCGTCAGTGAACGGGGTGAACCCGTCAGCGTCACTGCCATGTCCAGGCGCTGGGCCAAGGCGTGCGCGGCGGCCGGCATCGAGGGCCTGCAGTTCCGCGACCTGCGCGCGAAGGCTGCCACGGACAAGGCCGATGCTGCTGGCGATATCCGCGAGGCGCAGCGGCAGCTGGGCCACACGACAGTGGCGATGACTGAGCACTACACGCGGCAACGGCGCGGACAGAAGACCACGCCGACCCGGTAGAAAATCGCTCCGCAACGGATTTTGAAGCCTTGTGCCGCAACGGTTACAAGGTGCCAGGAATTGACCGATTGCGGAGTGGAAATCAGGCTGAAACCCTTGTGCCGCAACGATTCTAGTTCGGACTTAAAATCCGCCGACCGCAAGGTCTTGCCGGTTCGATCCCGGCTCCGGGCACCAGATCCGCTTGCCAGCACCCCCCGATGCCTCACAGGGCACGCGAGTAACGCGCCGGCTGTCCCGGCCGCGACAGGTAGCGGTCAAAGCACATCGCCAGCAGTCGAAGCAGCGGGCGCCCCGCTTCAGTGGCACGCACCATTCCCTCGTCCAGCTCGGCCAGCCCGTCGGCCTGCAGCGCCTGCAGCTGCACCAGCGCATCGGCGAAGTACGCTTCGAAGACGATACCGCGCGCGGCACACACGGCCGCCGCATCGACGCGGCCGTGGCACATCAGCTGCTGGATGATCTCCGCGCGCAGCAGGTCGTCCTGGTCGAGCTGTACGCCGCGCCACACCGGCAGATGCCCGGCATCGACCGCCGCCTCCCACGCCGGCAGGTCTCGCGGGTTCTGGCTGTAGCTGCTGGCCACCGTGCTGATGGCGCTGACCCCCAGGCCCAGCAGATCGGTATCGGCATGGGTGGTGTACCCCATGAAGTTGCGGTGCAGCTGGCCGGCGCGCTGGGCACGCGACAGGTCTTCTTCCGGCAGCGCGAAATGGTCCATGCCGATGTACTGGTAGCCGGCCTGCAGCAGCCGCTCCACCGCCAGCCCCAGCAGCGCCAGCTTCTGCTCCGGCGCCGGCAAGCGGGATTCGTCGATCTGCCGCTGCGCGCGGAACAGCTGCGGCAGGTGCGCATAGCCGTAGACCGCCAGCCGATCCGGGCGCAGTGCCAGCACCTGCTCAAGCGTGCGCCCGAAGCCGTGTTCGTTCTGTCCGGGCAGGCCGTAGATCAGGTCCACGTTGACCGAGCGCATGCCGTGGTCGCGACAGGCCTGCAGGATATCCAGCGTCTGCTCCACGCCCTGCAGGCGGTTGATCGATGCCTGTACCGCCGGATCGAAATCCTGCACCCCCAGGCTGGCCCGGTTGAATCCCAGTTCGGCCAGCAGGGCCACGTCGTCGCGGTCGATGAAGCGCGGATCGAGTTCGATGGAGAAATCGCGCGCCGCGGAGGTACTGAATCGGAAGCGCCTGCGCAGGCCCTGCAGCAGTTCGGTCATCGCCTCGCGGGCGAGGAAATTGGGCGTCCCGCCGCCCAGGTGCAGCTGGATCACCTCGCGGGACGGGTCGATGTGCGAAGCCACCAGGTCCGCCTCGGCCAGCACCCGTGCTACGTAAGCGTGGCCACGGCTGCGGTCGCGGCTGATGATCCGGTTGCAGCCACAATAGAAGCACGGGCTGCTGCAGAACGGGACATGCACGTACAACGACAACGCGCGTGCCTGCCCGTTGCTGCGTGCCAAGGCGGCGGTGAAGTCGGTCTCACCGAATGCCTCATGGAAATGCGGCGCGGTCGGGTAGGAGGTGTAGCGCGGACCCGGTTTGTCATGCCGGCGCAGGGTCGCTGCGTCGAAACACCAGGCCAGGCCGCCTTCAACAGGTGAGTACGTGTCCATGCCTGCAGCGTGCCTGCGCCCGCGCGCAGACGCCTTGACCCAGATCAATCCAGGCCGATCAGCCGAGGATCGGCAGGCCGATCGATGGCAGGCGCAGCATCCGGTAGCGCTTCCAGAACGTATCGGCGATGCGCGCGGCAATGTCATCGGCCAGCCGCTGCATCTGCGGGTTGCCACTTTCCGCCGAGGTCATCCGGAACAACACCAGCCAGCGGTCGAACAGATCGCGGTCCATGTCATCGATGGCCATGTGCTTGGACATCGGCGAGCCCTGGAAGCGCCGGGTGCCGCGCAGCAGGGCCGACCAGAAATCGACCAGCTGCGCCAAGTGGGTCGGCCAGTCCTGCACGTGCGCGGTGAACACCGGACCCAGCCGGGGTTCGTCGCGTACGCGCGCATAGAAGTCGTGCACAAGACGGGTCACTTCCGCTTCGGTGCACAGGTCGGGGGAGGCTACGGGAAGCGGGAGTGGCAGGGTGTCCATGGAATGCGTGCGGGTCTGATGGCCCATGATCGCACCGGGCTCCACAACGCCCGCTTGATCAGGATCAAGGACGCCGGCGTGGGCGGTTTCTACAGTGGCCGCTGCCGGTGGGACGCTCCCTGCTCCTGTCGGCCCCCACCGCCCTCCTGCCGGAATGTGACCCATGCCCCGACAGTGCCCCATACACGTCCGTTGGCCCCCAGGGCGACGCTTGCCCGCGCTGGGCGCGATCCTCTGGCCAGGCTTCATCACCGCGGCCTTGGCATGCGTGGTGTTCTTCGCCTTCGTCGATCCGCTGCGCCTGCGCGATATCAGCTTCCCCGGCCACGGCCTCAGCCGCGGGCTGGGCTACACGCTTGGGTTCTTCATGTTCTGGGGGATCACCAGCCTGTCCAGCGCCACAACCTGCTACCTGCTGCGGCCGGCATCGGCGCACGGTGGAGACGACGACGAGGTGCCGCTGGGATGAATCCGCCCACGCTGCCGTCGTGGACCCGAACGGCCCTGCCGGTCATGCTGCTGATCGGCTTCCACGCCCTTCCGTGGCTGCGTTGGGACGGCCGCCAGGCGGTGCTGCTGGACGTGGTGGAGCGCCGCTTCGATGTGTTCGGTCTCACCCTGTGGCCCAGCCAGGCCGGCCTGTTGCTGGGGGCGCTGGCGGTGCTGGCGGTGACGCTGGCCTTGTGCACCCACCTGGCCGGCCGCCTGTGGTGTGGGCATGCCTGTCCGCAGACCGTGTGGAGCACGCTGTACGCCTGGGTGGAACGCGGCACGCGGCGCCTGCTTGGCAAGTCCCCTGCGGAGCCGATCGCGCGCCATGCGCTTTGGATCGGCATCGCGCTGTGGACTGCGTTGAGCTTCGTCGGCCTGTTCACTCCCATCCAGTCGCTGCTGGCCCGCGCCGTCGCCCTGCGGCTGGATGGCTTCGAATCGTTCTGGATCGTCTTCTACACCGTGGCTACATGGGGAAACGCCGGTTTCCTGCGCCGGCATGTCTGCCGCCTGCTGTGTCCCTTCGCGCGTCTGCAGCCGCTGCTGCGCGATGGGCACACCCCGCGCATGCTGTACCTGGCGCCTCGTGGCGAGCCGCGCGGACCAAGGCGGCCGGGAGGTGGCAGCATTGCCCAGCGCGGACGCGGCCTGCTCGATCCCGGCACCGCACAGGATTACGTATTCCGCTGGGCCCATCCACAACTGGCCGGACCGATGCCTCGTTTCGCCGATGATCGGCTGGGCGACTGCACCGACTGCCGACGCTGCGTGCAGGCCTGCCCGATGGCGCTGGACGTGCGCGATGGCCCGCAGGCCGATTGCCTGGACTGCGGTGCCTGCGCGGTGGCCTGTGAGCAATCGCAACGGGCGGCAGGGCTGGGCCCCGGGCTCATCCAGCACATCAGCCCGCAGCGACTGGCCGGACATCGGCCGCAGTGGATACGGCAGCGGACGCTTGCGTTGCTGGGACTGCTGAGCCTGCTGCTGGGACTGGTCGTGCTGGGTGCCGCGCTGGCAGGGTGAATCAACGCGATGGCGGTTCCGCCGGCGGCACCAGCTGGGCGCGCCGGACGATGCCAAGCTGTTCGATCAGCAACGCCATGTCGTTGGTCACCTGGGTGCGCTCACGCCCCTCCGGTACCAGCCGCGCCAGCACCTGCTGGTAGGTATTCCAGAACTCCGGGCCGCATCCATGCCGCTGATAGCTGTCCTGCAGCTCGTCGCGAACCTGGTCGGCCAGGTCCTGTCTGCCGTAATCCATGTACGACCTCCACGAAATCGGTGGCAGCGGGGATGCGGGGGCATCCAGCGAGGCAACACGATGCCTATGAATTAGACATGCTTTTATCTACGCGTCAATGACACAGCAGACACATTCCGCGAACCTCACTGAATCATTCACCTCGATCGCCCGGTCCGTGTGGCGTCCTGCGACGTGTCCCGACGCGCTCCTCACCGCGCTTGCGTAGGCTGAAACCTTCAATCGCCAGACGGAGAAAACGCGCATGCAGTTGACCGCGCAGCAGCAACGCATTCTGGAAGACATACAGGCCACCCGCCCGGTTGCGCAGGAAGACGCCAACTGGGCGGTTGAAGCGGGACTTGCCGCACAGGGCGAAGACGGCGACATCGACCTGACCCAGCAAGGCCGCCACTACGTGGATTCGTCGCAGTTGTGACGACAGCAGCCGCATAAGGGGCTGCGCGGGATGCCGTAATGCGCGTGGCCGTTTGCGGACCGCGCATTGGCTGCCCCCTGCGGCGCAGCGCGCGGCCGGCCCCTACTGGATTGCAGGCCACTGCAGGGCGATGGTGCGCTCATCTGGTGCACACCTTCCAACGCCAGCCCGTGGAGTGACTGATGATCAACGCCGCCCTGCTCTCGCAGATCCTGATGTGCCCCCTGGCACTGGCCCAGCGCTGGACCGCGCCGCTGAACGAGGCGATGCAACGTTTCGACATCACCACCCCGCGGCGGATCGCGCATTTCCTGGCACAGACCGGCCATGAAAGCCTGAGCCTGCAGCACCTGCAGGAAAACCTTTCGTACAGCCGCAAACGCATCGGTGAAGTATTCGGCCGGCGCCTGTCCGAGGCCGAGCAGCCGCAGTATGTACGCAAGCCGGAGCGGCTGGCCAACCGCGTGTACGCCAACCGCAATGGCAACCGCGACGAGGCCAGTGGCGATGGGTATCGCTACCGCGGCCGCGGACCGATCGCATTGACCGGCCGCGACAACTATCGCCGCATCGGCGAACTGCTCGGCCTGCCGCTGGAGGAACAGCCCGAGCTGCTGGAATCGCCAGAAGTGGGTGCGTTGGCTGCTGCGGCGTGGTGGCAGGACGCCGGCCTCAATGCACTGGCCGACCGCGATGACCTGCTGGGTGTAAGCCGACGGATCAACCTGGGATCGAGCACCAGCAAGGCCACGCCGGAGGGCATGGCCGACCGCACGATGCGGACCAGCCGGGCGCTGCTGGCGATGGGCGTGGGGTGATATGCGGCGCGCTGCAGTTACCGGCTGAGCAGATAGCAGAAAGCCCGCCATTGGCGGGCTTTCTGCATGAAGCGTTGGAGGCCTGGGTCGGAATTGAACCGGCGTACGCGGCTTTGCAGGCCGCACCAACGCTATTTAAATCAATAAGTTAGATAGACCATCCACCGCTATTGACACTCTTCATCGAGTTACATCTCTTCCTTAATCGCCAGAGCCACCCTCGGTATCAACCCAGCCGCAGAGGAGTCCCAGATGCCGACACGCTCTCACTCAGAACAGCACAGCCCAGCTCCTTCAACATTCGACGTGTCGCATGGAGCGAGAGAGCGGAGCTTGCGGCTGGCCCCAAAAGTACAGCAGAGAGAATCTCGTCGAACTTCACCTTGCTACTTGATCTATCAGAATTTAAAGGCAGCTTGAGCTTCGGCTCAATGCCGCGACTGGTTATCACGTAACTACGGCAATCGACGTACTCGTCCCAATCATCGCGTTTAGGATCATAAACCAATCGCCATTCGTTTTCTTCGGCAAACCCAACGTGCTTGGTGAACAGGGCGAATACCCGAAGACGATGATAATAGATCCAAGCGAGTTCCTGCAGGGTGTGCCGGTCGAGTGGCGCTATATTTTTAACCGTCACAGACATCATAAATACTGCCCAGTCAATAAAAGCGAGCCTCTCTTCCGTGGAATAATAAGCGACTGGTGCAAGAATAAATGGCGACGCTTCGTCAGCGATAAGCTTAGATGAGTCAAAAATGAGAGCAGCGCCGCTCCCGCCGCCGCCATAGGCTCTCCACATCGAAAGAACCCCGTCTCCATCACGGTCCAATACATGCTCACTGAAGCAAGCGAGATATATATCCAGGTTGTAGCTATTGATGTCGGCGCCACTAAGATTCGACAAAATCTCACCAAACTCCCCCGCGGATACGCCCAAAGCCGCTGTGAGCTGCGCATCCCCTAGCGCTCGGCGGACTCCTTCCTCCAGTGCCCACGCAAGTTCTTGGTGATCATTCATCAAGTACGGATGCGAAAGCCAAAGCTCTTTTGCCCCAGCTATCTGCTCCAAAGTAGCAAGCGAAGTGTAGTGCGCAAGAAGCGGTGCCTTGTTGGGGAACGTCTTGTTCTCATCCAGCTTCCACAGCTCTTCTTCTAGAGATTCAATCTCGGACTTGGTGCTGCCCATAGCCGCCCCTCCACTCAGCTCGAAAACAAGAAGATTTTCAGCAACCCAGCGCCGCCTGGCGCTTATATCAAGACATAGCACAACGCCTAGAGCCGCCAACCACTGGACGCCGATGCATCTAGGACTCTGCTCCAGAGGCCTAACCTTCAAACCCGAAAGTCATTCAAACTTTTAGAACTAGCGGCAGAAGTACGGCCAAGACTGAAACAACCAACGCGACAATAGCGACACCCAATGACCACGAAAACTTGGTGTACTCCTGCTCTTGGACTGCCAGAATCGCCGTAAGGTATGGAAGATTTATTGCATGCCTGAGCTCCCCAGCCCTTGGAGCAAATAAATGCACGGACGAGTTCTCACCGGTTTTGTATCCGTACTTCCTATCCAAGTGATAATAAAGATATCCGAATAAAATATTCTTCTCACAGCGAAGCTTCTTCGCGATCAATTCAATGTCGATCGCGACCATGGTACCGCTCGCCGCATCACCTCCTATTGGAAATCTAGGCTCATAATGGTCATAAATGCAACGCAGAACTTCTCGCTCACTCGGAATCGACCTAGACGACATTCTCTCCCCCATTCAACCGATCAAGTTTAGTCTGCATGCCGCAGACCCATCGCTTCAACCAAACGATTTTGCGACTTCGAAGGCATTAAGGGCGGGACCAGATTGCGGGACGTGGCCGCATCCATATTCGCCAGTACACTCAACAGCTTTACAGGCCGCAACAAATCACATGCTTTCAACTACTTAAGATATCCAGACGCTGCCCCTGCCACAGTTCGGTGGCTATTTATTCCCCTTGCGTCACATCGCAGCTGCCACCCAGATCTCCCTTAGACCCCTTATCCAGCCACTGAAGATCTTTTCGCCGCCTGGCCCGAACCCATTCAGCTCATGCACGAAAGGCGCCACCTTGCCAACCATTGCACTTGTGCCCAGAGCCCGAATTGCGGTGTTCTGACCTCTGTGCGCGTAGAAGTTACGGACCCTTCGCAGATCGTCAGCAGGCGACCCCGCAGCCCCTAAAGCAGCGGCCAGATCACCTTTATTTAGCGTGCCGATGCGCTGCGCTGCATCGGAAGCCTCCTTGGCAGAATACCAGTTAGGTTCCATCGCCTTCGGCTTCTTGAAGCTAGCAAAGTATTTGTCCAACGCCAGCTGGCGACAGCCAACGCCCACCACCGGAGCAATCACCCTCCCACTCAACGTAGTGCCACCGCACGCGGAAAGTAGCACTAGTTCACGGCAATAGCGGGACCAAGCATCGTGCAATCTCAGAACAGCCATTTCGCAAACGAGCTGATGCTGACGAACTGCAAACTGTCGAAGGTTCGACTCTTCGTCCAAAAGGAAGGGGGCGGCTCTTTCAAACTCAGCCGCTATCCAAGTGACTTCCCGGTCAAATGACCGGAGCGCAGGCACAAACATAATTAAATTGGAGTAGAGGAGAGGGCACGCACGAACACAGGAAAACGAACCTTCCTTGAAGAAATTCTGTGCGTTGTACTGGTGGAACTCAGATAGAAGTCTTCATACCGCCCAACCACCCCCTCTCCTTGAATATATGCTCCAAGTGTCAGCAAATTTCCCCTAACAACATCTAAGTCCTTCAACGAGTCTTCCGCCAAATCCGGCATCGGATTGATCTCGCCCGGAGGCACACCAACTATCCGATGCGCGAGCGCGGCGAATAGCATCAGGAAATGGGGGGAACGCAGCACCGGACTGTCCAGCAAATACTCAGCAAGATTCTGCACAAAATAATCAAGCACGCGATCAAGCTTCTGCACCAAATCGGGCGGCAAGTCTTTTGCGCCATCATATTTTCTGTACAGCGCATCAATTTTTGGCTGCCCACCGTCGCCGACGCCTTGCAAGAGGACCCCCAGCATCTCCGCCATCAGTGAATCGTCCTGCATACGCAAGCGCTCGCGGACTGACAAAATGTTATACCGCTCCCAGAGCACAGCCCATCTTTGAGACGCCTCGCGCACCGCCCATTTGAACTCGCCTTGATATTGAGCATGACGCTTTTCAGGGGCATTCAACGCCACACTGTAAGAGTTCAACCTTGCGAATACTTCCAAGACATTTTCATCGGACGCATTAACCAACTGATCAACTGCGATAGAGTATCCGAGGAAACGCTCCTTTTCGTCCTCCGCCAAGTCAGAGTAGCGCTTCCCAGCAAACTCACCCGCCCTCTTCATCAGAGGAAACTTGTCATTTGAAAAATCGATAATTGATCTTAGGCGCTGCTGGCCGTCTACGACCTCACGAACCGTCTGCCGGGACCTGACATCGATGCGAGTCCGAAGGTAGATTTTCGGTATAGGCAACTCGCGCAGAATAGTGTCAATCAAGAATGACTTCGCCTGCGGCAGCCAAACCGATCCGCGCTGGAAGTTCGGATTTAATTCAAGTCGATTCTGTTGCTGCCACTCAAGAAAATCGGCAACACGGTATTGCTCTAGGACAGTAGGCATGTTGCCCTCGACGACCACGAAAGATGTCGGGAGTGTAGCGCGCACCGGTCCGCGCAAATAGCCCCCACCGTGGTCAACACCCCTTACCCGCAATAGATGAGCTAAGTCCTCCAGTCGGGGCGGCGAACTTTGCTCTCTCCCGGCGGTGTTGTTTGATATCCGCCACTAGCATAGGATTCCATCACGGCGTAGGGACACCTCGGGAGCGGGACGGTGGCAATTAACGATGAAGCAGTACCAGAGCCTGAGAACCCAGGCAGTACTGGCAAGCAAATTGCGGGCCCTCAGGACCTCGGCGAATTGTTACCGAACCTTCCGATGGCCGGAGTAGTAAACGCGATAGAAGGAATCGTAGAAAATCGGCCGCGCAGCTTAGGCAGCGAGACCGCCGCTTTACTGGTAGTCGGCACGGTGAATTCACTGCAAGCTGACTTGCAATGGACGAGAAAATCTCTTGAACGTTGCCAGAAGAGAAACACGGATATCACCGAAGAGCTCGCACAACTACGCGTCGTTAACGCGAAGCTTGAAACGGGCGCCACAAGCTCCAGAGAATCCCAGACTTACTCGAAGCTTTGCATGACAGCGGCCACGCTCCTAGCAGGGCTAGCTGTGGACAATTACAAGTCGGGATCTGATCGAACTGGCTTAATCCTTACTTTACTGACCGTAATTCTGGTAGGCGGTGGATGGGTAATACCACGCATCGTGCGGGTGAGAAAATGAACTTCGAGACTGACGAGATCAAAATGCTGGGCGTCTACGACCCAGGCGTCCCCAATCTTGAGCGAGTTGTACTGCGCGTGCAGAGGGATGTAGCCCTGAGCTCTTACTGCATTATTACCGCAGTGAAAGCTGACATAGGCGGTGGGCATATCCCTATGAATGACCACTTCCTATGGTTGGGAAACAGTAAACTCCAACAAGGCGACTGGATCTTCGTCTACACCGGGCCCGGCTCGGCTCAGCAGAACCCCTTGCCTGAGACTCCCCATAAGCTTCTGTCGCTCTACTGGGGCAAGCCAACGACCATTTTCCCAGACGGAACTACTTTGGTGCCAGGCCTCATATCGGTGGAGACGGCCCGCTTCCCTAGCGGTTTTAGGGCATTGCAGATCGACCATAACCTTTGAGTTTATCGTCCTTTCTTAAGCAAATGCTCATTCGCCGTTAGGGGCCAGCGAGGCAGTGAGTTCGAGTAACCCCCCCCCCCCGCCCTCTTAAAACTACATTATCTTGAATCCACTGCATCTTCGCTGCTACTTTTCGCCGCAATGAAATCTCATGACGCAACGCCCAAATCTCGCAGCCACGGCGGCCATCTTCAAACGAGGTACACGACCTAGTCACTAGCGGAGCAGCCACTCCATCCTCAAGGTGGAGTCTGGCAAACCAAGAACCATCCACGCGCTGGTGCATACCCGAAACGATCTCACCGTAAAGAAACAGCCCTGTTGGAAACGTGTCCAAGTGGCAGCGCGGCTTCCAGCAGAAGCCATCGGGCATGGCGGTCAGGGTCTGGGTGTCGGCGTCCATGGGGCGGGAGCATAGGGCGGCGCAGTCTCACAACCCGATACATGGGTGAAGGGTTCACCCCGGCCCCACCCTGCCCCGCCTATGGTCAGCCCATGTGTGGCCGATTCGTCCAGACCCCCATCTTCAAGCCTGACCAGCTCGGCCTGCCCGACCTGGCGCAGGGCTTCCTCGAGCTGCCGCCCAGCTACAACCTGGCACCGACCCAGCGCGCATCGGTCATCCTCGATCGCGGCATGGGCCGGCAGGTGACACGCCTGGCGTGGGGTCTGCTGCCCTTCTGGGCGAGGGCCAAGAGCCTGCAGGGCTCGACCATCAATGCCAGGATCGAAACGGTAGCCACGAAGCCGGCGTTCCGAGCGGCCTTCAAGAAGCGCCGCTGCGTGGTCCCGATGGCCGGCTACTACGAATGGTCCGTCAGCCCCGAGGACGGGAAGAAGGATCCGTGGTTCATTCACGCGTCCGGCCCGATGCTGGCGGCCGGCCTGTGGGAAGACACCAGCCCACTGCTGGCCGAGGGTAACCTCGGCACCTTCACCATCATCACTGGCGACAGCAGCGGCGTGTCGGCCGATATCCACGACCGCATGCCGGTGTGGTTGCAGCCCGGGCAGGTCGACGAATGGATGGCCGCCGAGCCCGAGGATGCCATGGCGATGCTGCTCGCCAGCGAACTGCCTTCCATGGGGACATACCGCGTCAGCCGGGCGGTGAACTCGCCCAAGAACAATAGCTTGGACTTGCTAGCCAGCATCGAAGTCGCTGACTGATCAGTGGCTCTTAGTGACCTTGGAATTACCCCGGTCTTCATCAAAGGCTTTATTGAAAGGCCAACCGTGAAAGCCGCCTCCACCCTCAATCGAGGGATTACAGCTAGCAAGCTCAGCCCCTTCTAAGGGATGAAAATAGACGGAGTCGCTAAGCACCCCCGTCTGCTTATCGGCGACCTTTAAGATCATTTGATCCCCGTACGTCGCAACCACTATTTTATCACCGTAGCAAACATTGCCGCGAAGCATTCGCTCTTGGCCATTCCCAAAGCAGGAAATCAAAAATAATCCATATACAAATATAAAAGCAATGCCACCCAATCCCAAAGGGGGATCCCCGACCTTATCACCTGGCGATTTCAACTCCCCCGCCTGACTTTGACCCCCGTCCTTTTTATCCAGCCGAGTAGCTAATGTATCGAGAGCCATCAGCCCCATAAAACCAATCGGAAATATAAACGTTGACAGAAGAGCGTGCTTGGAGACCGATATCAGCGCAAAAGGGAGGCCAAACAGGAGATAGGAAACCAGAAACGAAGAGAAAATCGAGAGAACCACCCCGGCGCTACGCATCCGACGCAATATCCCTCGCACGAAACCAAATAGCATTGCGAAAAAGAACGCTATCGCCATCCCGGCCATTAATACTCTAGTCGTCGGTAGACTGATAAATATCGAAGGAACCTTGTAGAAGTTGTATCTCCCCCACTCGTAAAAATAGACACTAAGAAAAACAAAAGCAGGCGCAGCGGCAACAATGTAAGAATCCTTTTTCCAAATACTCACTACGCCCCCTTGAGTTGATCTGTGTTACGCCAGACTTCTTAAACGGTGGTTTCCACTAGCGGCAGATTCGGTGCCGCCTCCAGCACTCGCCCATTTCGCACCCACACATTGTAAGGAATCGGCGAGTCCAGCTGCCCGAAAGCACGCATCTGCACGCCGTCGTATGTCGTCAAACTGCTGGTGCCATCATCGTTGTGCGCGGTGACGGTAGCGATCAGCCGGGGGCTGCTGCTGACCAGTTCATCGAACTGCCCCCACATATCAGTCCGCATCGGTGTAGTGCCTCTCCAGGGTGATGATCTGCTCCACAACCAGCGCTGCATCCTCGGCGCGCACCTCAATGCGCGAGGCGGTGCAGAGACCGTGCCAAGTGCCCTCCGCCGCCAGCACCTGGACGAGGTCCAGCGGCAAGATCCGCCCCACCTCGCCGGAGCGCAACGGTAGTGGGAACAGCGGCAGCGACAGTTCGATGAGCGCCTGTTCGCCGCGGTCTGACAGGATGTTGCGCCCACGCTCGGACGCTGCCGCCGCCGTGTTGATGAGCGGACTGCTGGCCTGCGGCGCGAACAACTGGCCGGCCTCGCCTCCCTTCCGGACCTTGGCCGTCACGCCCTTCCCGGCGAGCTCGCCAGTGACCACCACCGCGTCATACAGCGGCGCGCTGCGCATCTGCACGCTCTCGGTCACCACGTAGTCCTGGGCGGCCTCCGTCCAGAGCCAAGGACTGGCCGAATAGCGCGCGCGAACGCGTACCGACGTGCCTGCGCGTCGACTCGACCCCAAATGCGGGGGTTGCAGACCCGCCTCACCAAACGCCAGGCATAAAAAAGCCCTGATGCGATCAGGGCTTTTCAACTGGAGGCCTGGGTCGGAATTGAACCGGCGTACGCGGCTTTGCAGGCCGCTGCATAACCACTCTGCCACCAGGCCGGTGTACAGCTACCAGGAATGCGATCCTGGTAAGACGAAACCCCTGTCGGGGCCTGTCGGGATTTGGAGCGGGAAACGAGACTCGAACTCGCGACCTCAACCTTGGCAAGGTTGCGCTCTACCAACTGAGCTATTCCCGCGTGAGGCCGACATGCTACCGGAAGACCCGGGACCACACCAGCGTTTTCACGCTTCAAAACGCTGCTTTTCCGCTGCGCCACTCCCTTCCGGAAGCATCGCCCCGCACGGCCGGTGCGGGAGAAAAACAAAGCCCCTTCCGGGGCCCGGTAAAACTGGAGCGGGAAACGAGACTCGAACTCGCGACCTCAACCTTGGCAAGGTTGCGCTCTACCAACTGAGCTATTCCCGCAATCTCTTCGACCTGCGCCGGAGAAGCGATATTGTGTCGAAATTCCTTCATCTCGTCAAGCCTGTTCAGCTCTCCGATCGCAGCAATCACGCACGCAGCGCACCTTCGAATACAGGCAAAAAAAAGAGACCGCGTGGGCCTCTTCTTCAAAACCTGGAGCGGGAAACGAGACTCGAACTCGCGACCTCAACCTTGGCAAGGTTGCGCTCTACCAACTGAGCTATTCCCGCTTGGGAGGCGGCATTCTACACGGCCTGTCGCCGGTGTCAAGGACGGCAGGGACGCCAGCCGCTTCCGCCGGCACAAAAAAAGAGGCCTTTCGGCCTCTTTTCAGATTCTGGAGCGGGAAACGAGACTCGAACTCGCGACCTCAACCTTGGCAAGGTTGCGCTCTACCAACTGAGCTATTCCCGCTTGGGAGGCCGCATTTTACCTGTCTTCACATCGGTGTCAACCGCTTTCAGCCGCCCTTCTTCAGGCGCGCGCGTTCGCGTGCCGCACGCTCATCGGCGCGCAGGCTCGGCCACGCCGCGTGCAGGTACTGCAGGCCCGACCACAGGGTCAGCACCGCAGCGATCGCCAGCGTCCAGTCGCCCATGTGGAACACCGGCGGGCCCATCCAGATGTCCTCCACCGGGGTGTTCGGCGCCACTGAATACAGCAGGCACAGCAGCGCGACCATCTGCGCGGTGGTCTTCACCTTGCCGATCACCGCCACGCGCACTTTCGCCCGCTGGCCCAGTTCGGCCATCCATTCGCGCAGTGCCGAAACAGCGATTTCGCGGCCCACGATCACCGCCGCCCAGAACGCCATCCACGGCGTGGGATGGCCCTGCACGATCAGGAACAGCGCCACGGCGACCATCAGTTTGTCGGCCACCGGATCCAGGAACGCACCGAACGCCGATTCCAGCTGGTAGCGCCGCGCGATCCAGCCATCCAGCCAGTCGGTGATCGCCGCCAGGCCGAACAGCGCCGCCGAGGCGAAGTTGGTCCACGTGTAGGGAAGATAGAACACCAGCACCAGCACCGGGATCATCAGGATCCGCAGCAGGGTCAGCCAGGTGGGGAGGGTCAACGTCATCGGTAATCTCTACTCGCCCGCCGCATTCGGCTCGGGCAGTCCATGAAGGTTAGCGTAGATACGCGCAGCGAGGGCAGCATTGATGCCTTCCACTTTGGCGATTTCCGCCTCGCCGGCCGCCTTCAGGCCGACCAGTCCGCCGAAATGCTTGAGCAGGCTGGCGCGGCGGCGCGGCCCGATACCGGCGATATCTTCCAGCTTGCTGGTCATGCGGGCCTTCTGGCGGCGGCCACGATGCCCGGTGATGGCAAACCGATGCGCCTCGTCGCGCACCTGCTGGATGAACTGCAGCGCCGGCGAGGCCGCGCCGGGGCGCAGCTCGCGTCCGTCCGGCAGCACCAGCGCTTCGTGCCCGGCGCGGCGTTCGGCGCCCTTGGCCACGCCGACCAGCAGCACGCCTTCCACGCCCAGATCGGCCAGTGCGGCCTGGGCCTGCGCCAGCTGCCCGGCGCCACCATCGATCAGCAGCACATCCGGCAGCACGCCCTGCTCTTCCACCGCCCGGCGGAAACGGCGGTCGATCGCCTGGCGCATGGCGGCGTAGTCATCGCCGGGTTCGATGCCGCTGATGTTGAAGCGGCGATACTGCGCCTTCACCGGCCCGGCCGCATCAAACACCACGCACGAGGCCACCGTGGCCTCGCCCATGGTGTGGCTGATGTCGAAGCACTCCACCCGCTTGACCGGCTCGGCCAGGCCCAGCATCTCGCGCACCGCCTCGCTGCGTGCATGCTGCGAGTCGCGGCTGTTGAGTTCGGTGGCCAGAGTCAGCTGCGCGTTGCGGCTGGCCAGTTCCAGGTAACCCGCGCGTTCGCCGCGCACGTTCCACTTCAATTGCACGCGGCGTTCGGAGGACGCGGAAAACGCGGCTTCCAGCAGGGTTGCATCCGGGATTTCGCGATCCAGCAGGATCTCGCGCGGGGGCTCGAATTCCACGTAGTACTGCGACACGAACGCGCCCAGCACTTCTTCCGGGCTGTCTTCGCCATTGGTGCGCGGGAAGAAAGGGCGCGTACCCATGTTGCGGCCGTCACGGAAGGCCAGCAGCATCACGCAGGCCTGCGCGCCACGGGTGGCCACCGCCAGCACGTCCAGGTCGGCGGCGCGGCCGTCCACGTACTGGCGGGTCTGCATGCTGCGCAGCGATTTGACCAGGTCGCGCAGCCGTGCGGCCTGCTCGAATTCCAGCGACTCGCTGGCCGCCTGCATCTGCTCGCCCAGCTCACGGGTCAGCTCATCGCTCTTGCCTTCCAGGAACATCGAGGCGCGGCGCACTGCTTCGGCGTAATCCTCGGCTGCCACCAGATCCACGCAGGGCGCGCTGCACCGGCCGATCTGGTACTGCAGGCACGGCCGCGAGCGGTTCTTGAACACGCTGTCCTCGCAGCTGCGCAGCTTGAACAGCTTGTGCATCAGGTTCAGCGTTTCGCGCACCGCAGTGACCCCCGGATAGGGCCCGAAGTAGCGGCCCGGTACGGCGCGCGGGCCGCGGTGCAGCGCGATGCGCGGCCACGCCTCGCGGGTCAGCAGGACGTGCGGATAGGTCTTGTCGTCGCGCAGGGACACGTTGTACCGCGGCGACAGCGATTTGATCAGCTGGTTTTCCAGCAGCAGCGCTTCGCTTTCCGAGCGCGTCACGGTGACGTCCATGCGCACGATTTGCGACAGCATGGACATGATCCGCGCGTTCTTCGGGCTGCCGTTGAAATAGCTGCCGACACGGTTGCGCAGGGCGCGCGCCTTGCCGACATACAACAGCACATCGTCGGCGGCGTACATGCGGTAGACACCGGGCGCGGTGCTCAGCGCGGCCGCGAAGGCCTTGCCATCGAAAGCGGGTACAGCGTTCATTCGGTGATCGGCACGTCGCTCAGCACGCCACTGGCGGGGTCGAAGCGCAGCACGGCGTGGGCATCGGTTTCGGCGATCCAGACCGCACCGGATCCGACCGCCAGGCCGGCCGGCCCGTGCAGCCGGCGGGGCAAGGCCTGGGTGACCAGTTCGCCGCCGCCCAGTCGCAGGGTGCGCAGGCGACCGTTGCCGGCATCGGCAATCCACAGCAGCGGTGCATCCGGGCTGAGCGCGATGGCCTGCGGGAACTGCAGGCTGGCCCGGTCACGCGGACCGTCTTCGCTGCCGTGGTTCCACACGCCCTGCCCGATCAGCGTCTGCACCAGGTCGCCGCGCAGCTGCACGCAGCGGATCGAAGAGGCCAGCGCATCGGCCACGTACAGCGCCTGCTGCACCACGGCCAGTCCGGTCGGCTGGGCGAAGGCCGCCACGTTGCCACTGCCGTCGCGCTGGTCGATGGCGCCGCTGCCGGCGCGCCGGGTAAGTCGTCGCTGGCCCAGGTGATAGCTCCAGATACGGTTGTCACCGGCCATCGCCATGTGCAGTTCATTGTCGGCCAGGGCCAGACCTGCTGGGTGGTTCAGCGCCACGCTGCGCGGGTCGTCAACCTGCCCGTCGCGCGGTTCGCCCGGCCGGCCATTGCCACACAGCGTGTCCACTTGGCCGGTGATGATGTTGATGCGACGCAGGGCATGGTTGCCGGTGTCGGCCACGTACAGCGACTCGCGTTCCACCACCAGCGCCTGCGGCCGGTTGAAGGCCGCGTCCTGCGCCCCGCCATCCATGAAGTCCGGCGTGCCCTGCCCGAACTGGCGCAGCACGCGCCCGCCATGGGTGCATTCCAGCACGCGGTGGTGGCCGCTGTCGGCGATGTACAGCCGCTCGGTGGTGACCGCCAGCCCGGTGGGGAAACACAGCGGCAGGCGCGGCTCCGGGCGCAGCTCGCGCAGTGCTTCGAACGGTGTCGGCTGCAGGTTGCCGCACAGTTCGTTGAGCGCGCGGTCCAGCTCGCCCGGCTGGCCGAGGCCGACAAGGCGGCTGCTTTCGCGGCCGTAGACATCCATCAGCACCATCGTCGGCCAGGCCGTCACCCCGAAGCGCCGCCAGCCGTCCCAGTCGCTGTCCAGCAGCGCGACCGAGTGCAGGCCCTGGCGGCGCAGCAGCTTCAGGCTGGCCGTTTCGTCGCGTTCGAAATCGAAACGCGGCACCTGCAGCACCAGCACCTGCAGCCGACCGGGATGGCGCGACTGCCAGTTCGCCACTTCGGCCAGGCGTTGCGCGCACCATGCCGACGCCGCATTGACGAACAGCAGGGCCAGCGGTTGCCCGCGCAGCTCGCTCAAGGTGGCGGGCGCGGCGTTCAGCCACGTGGCGAACTCGGGGAGGTCCTGGACGGGTTGGGCGTTCATACCCTGATTATGCCGGACCGCGCGTCATGCAATCGTTGTGCCACGCGGATTTTTTCCTGGCCCGCTCAGGCTTGGCCGCTGGCCAGCAACTGTTCGGCCCGCTCCAGGTCTTCCGGGGTGTCGATGCCGGCCGGGAACGGCGCCGGCGACAGCGCCGCGCTGATCGGGTAGCCGGCCTCCAGCACCCGCAGCTGTTCCAGGTTTTCCACCTGTTCCAGGCTGCCGGGCGGCATTGCGGCGAACTGCTGCAGGAAGCCGGCGCGGTAGCCGTAGATGCCGATGTGGCGCAGCCACTGGACCCCGTCCGGCAATACCTCGCGGCTGCGCGCGAAACCATCGCGGTGCCAGGCGATCGGCGCCCGGCTGAAATACATGGCCTCACCGCGCGCGTTGCGCACCAGCTTGACCACGTTGGGATCGAACAGCGTGGCCGCATCTTCGACCGGTGTACACAGCGTGGACATCGGGGCGCGGCCGCTGGCCAGCGCGTCGGCCACCGCACGGATGCCGGCGGCCGGTGCAAACGGTTCGTCACCCTGCAGGTTGACCACCACGGTGTCATCGGCCCAACCGGCATGGCGTGCACATTCGGCCAGCCGGTCGGTGCCGGAGGGATGGGACGGATCGGTCATGGCCACCTGCACGTCCTGCAACCCCGCCAGCGCCTCGGCGATGCGCGCATCGTCGGTGGCCACCCACACTTCGCGCGCGCCGGCCTGCAGCGCGCGCCGCGCCACGTGCAGCACCAGCGGTTCCCCGCCGAGCAGGCGCAACGGCTTGCCGGGCAGGCGCGAAGCGGCATAGCGGGCAGGAATGGCGACGACGAACTCGGTCATGGGGTTCTCCGGTTACAGGCCACGCGCGCGGGCGGTTCAGCGCGCGCGCAGCTTCTCAAGGCGGTCGGTCAATGCCACCCAGAACGCGGCGGGCAGATCGGCCTGCAGGGGAATGGCGAAGTGCCAGTCGTTGGCGAAGGCACGGCACTTCACCGCGTCCTTTTCGGTCATCAGGATCGGCAGCTCGCTGCCAAAGCGCAGGTCCTGCGGCTGGTAGGCGTGGTGGTCGGCGAAGGCATGCGGGACCACGCCGATGCGTTCGGCACGCAGCATGTCGAAGAATCGCTGCGGGTGCGCGATGCCGGCCACGGCGTGCACGCGCTGCCCGGCAAAGTGCGAAAGCGCGCGCAGGCGTCCGCCCACCAGCGGCTGCGCACTGTCGATGCGCAGGCGCATCGGCCATTGCCCGAACCCGCACGCCACCGCCGCGTTTTCCGCGCTGGCCGCGCCCTGGTTGACCACGCGGAAATCGCATTCGCCGGCGCGGGCCACCGGCTCGCGCAGCGGGCCGGCAGGCAGCAGCCGGCCGTTGCCGTAACGACGCTGCGCGTCAATGACTTCAATCTCGATATCGCGCGCCAGGCGGTAGTGCTGCAGGCCGTCATCGCAGACGATCACATCGCAACCTGCCTCGACCAGCGCCTTGCCGGCGGCTACCCGGTCGGCATCCACCCGCACCGGCGCACCGGTTTTCCAGGCAATCAGCACCGGTTCGTCGCCGCCCAGCGCGGTCGGCGTATCGGCGTCCACCCAGCGCCCGGTTTCAGCCTGCTCGCGGCCATAGCCACGGCTGGCAACGCCGGGTTTCCAGCCCGCTGCGCGCAACTGCTGCACCAGCGCGATGGTCAGCGGGGTCTTGCCGGTGCCACCGGCGGTGATGTTGCCGACCACGATCACCGGCACCGGCAACGCGTGCCGCTTCAGCCAGCCGCGCCGGTACAGGCGTCGCCGCAGGCCGGACACGGCCGCATACAGCGGGCTGAGCAGGCGCATCCCGAGCGGCACCGTGGAGCCGTCATACCAGTAGGCCGGTGTCTGGGTACCCTTGCCGGACATCAGGCCTGCCTTTCGCGGAACTGCATGTTGTACAGGTGCTCGTACAGGCCACCCATGGCCAGCAGTTCATCGTGCGTGCCGCGCTCGACAATGCGGCCCTGGTCCATCACCAGCACCTGGTCGGCGTGTTCGATGGTGGACAGCCGGTGCGCGATGACCAGCGTGGTGCGCTCGGGCATCAGCCGCTGCAGCGCGTCCTGCACCAGCCGTTCGGATTCGTTGTCCAGCGCGGCGGTCGCCTCGTCCAGGATCAGGATCGGCGCATCACGCAGGATCGCGCGGGCGATCGCCAGGCGCTGGCGCTGGCCACCGGACAACAGCGCCCCGTTCTCGCCGACCGGGGTGTCCAGCTGCTGCGGCAGGCGCGCGATGAACTCCCAGGCGTTGGCCGCCTCGGCCGCCGCGCGGATCTGCTCCTGGCTGGCATCCATGCCGTAGGCGATGTTCGAACCGATGGTGTCGTCGAACAGCATCACCTTCTGTCCCACCATCGCCACCTGCCGACGCAGGTCGGCCAGCGGGTAATCGTCCAGTGGCACGCCATCCAGCGTGATGCGGCCGCCACTGGGCTCGTAGAAGCGCGGCACCAGCCGGATCAGACTGGTCTTGCCACTGCCCGAGCGTCCCACCACGGCGGTGACGGTGCCGGGGCGTGCAACGAAGCTGATGTCGTCCAGCGCGATGCCGGCGTCTTCGCGGTAACGCAGCATCACGTGTTCGAAAGCCAGTTCACCGCGTGCCCGTTCGATGCGCTTGCTGCCCCGGTCACGCTCCACCGGCATGTCCAGGATGGAGAACAGCCGCTCGGCGGCGGCCACACCGCGCGAGATCGAGGTCTGCACGCTGGTCAGCCGGCGCAGCGACGGAATGATCGCCATCATCGAGGTCATCAGGCCCATGAACTGGCCGGCGTTGAGCTTGCCGACCAGCGCTTCGCGGGTGGCTACCCAGACGATCACCGCCAGCGCCAGCGCGGCCAGGAACTGCACCGTGCTGGAGGCGAAGGCGCGCGTGGTCTCGACCTTCATGTTCAGGCCCAGCATGCGGTTGGCCAGCCGCGAGTAACGGTCGATCTCATGCCGCTGGGTGCCGTGCACCTTGACTTCCTGCTGGGCGGACAACGACTGCTCCGCCGTGGCGGCCATGGTGCCCATGCCGTCCTGGATGCCGCGGCTGATGCGCCGGTAGCGCTTGCCCACGTAGGACACGATCAAGCCGATCATCGGCACCACCACCAGCATCGCCATGGTGACCTTGACGCTCATCTGCAGCATCACCACCAGCATCGCGATGATGGTCAGGGTGTCGGCCACCAGCGTCTTCAAGGCATCGGCGCTGGCCTGGGTGACCTGTTCGGTATCGAAGTTCAGCCGGCTGACCATCACCGGGGTGGCTTCGGTATCGAAGTGCGACGACGGCAGGTGCAGGTACTTTTCCAGCACCTGTTCGCGCAGGTCGCGCACCACGCTGCGGCCGGTGCGGGCCAGGGTGTAGTCACTGACCAGCGTGGCCAGGCTGCGCATCAGGAACAGGCCCAGGATGGTCAGCGGCAGGATCACCGCCATGCGCGGCTCGGGGTTGACGAACCCACGGTTGACCAGCGGTTCCATCAAGCGGGTGAAGGAGTAGCCGGCCAGCGCTTCGATGGCCATCGCCACCACGGCGGCCACCATGAATACCCAGTAGGCGCGGGTGTAGCCGAGCAGGCGCTTGTAGATCGGCCAGACGGGCGCGTGTTTGGAACTCATTGACGCACCTCGGGAGCGGTTGCGATGGAAATCCGGCGGAAGCCGAGCTGGCCGAGGGCATCCTGTGCGGTGACCACGGCCTGGTAGGGGGTGCGCGCGTCGGCGCGCAGCAGCACGGACTGGGTGCGGTCTTCGCCGGCAACCGCAGCAATGGTCTGCTTGACCGACTCCACGTCGGTGCGCAGCACTTCCTGGTCGTTGACGAAGTAGCGGCCATCGGCGTTGACCAGGATGCTCAGCGCGCGCGGCGGTTCACTGTTGGCCTGCTGGCTGGCATGCGGCAGCTGCACCTGCAGGGTGGAACGCGCATCGAAGGTGGTGGTGACCACGAAGAAGATGATCAGCACCAGGATGACGTCGATCAGCGGCACCAGGTCGATATGCGGCTCATCGCCGGCGCGGTCGTTGCGGATGCGCATCCGTCAGGCCTTGGCCGGGGCGGCGCTGCCGGGGTTGGCGGCAGCCGGGGCAGCAGCACGCGGCGGCGTGGCCATCACGCCCGGACGGCCATCCAGCGCATCCAGCAGCGCGCTGGCCTCCTGTTCCATCTCGATCACGTAGCCGTTGATGCGGCCCTTGAAGTAGCGATGGAACATCAGCGCGGGGATCGCCACGATCATGCCGGTGGCCGTGCATACCAGTGCCTTGCCGATACCACCGGCCAGCTGGTTCACATCGCCCACGCCGTGGTCCAGGATGCCCAGGAACATCTGGATCATGCCGACCACCGTGCCCAGCAGGCCCAGCAGTGGACCGGCCGAAGCGATGGTGCCCAGCGCATTGAGGAAGCGTTCCATGCGATGGACGATGAAGCGCCCGGTGTCTTCGATGCGCTCACGGATCTGGTCGCGCGGACGATTGCGTGCGTCCAGCGCCGCCGCCAGCAGCGCGCCCAGCGGCGAATTGGCCCGCAGGGTCGCCAGGTGGGCCGGATCCAGCTTGCCGCGTGCCGCCCAGTTGCGCACATCCTGGCCCAGGCCCGGTGGCAGCACCTCGTTGCGGCGCAGGGACCAGAAACGCTCCAGGACGATCGCCAAAGCCAGTACACCCAGCAGCAGCAGCGGCACCATCGGCCAACCGCCGGCCTTGACCAGTTCCCACACGTTTCCAACCCTCCGGCCCAGCGGCCGCCTGTTTGTCCACCGATAGGATAGCAGCCGCCCGCTCCCGGCCCGCAGCATTCCACCAGCGACCCGCATGCACCCGTTGTTCGCGGACCTGCAGCCCCTGCGCGCCCAGCCACACGTGCAGTGCGCCGGAGGACGCGGTGCCCAGCACTTCGGCACCGGACGCTGCCCAGCGCTGCACCACCTCGGCGCGCGGATGGCCGAAGCGGCTGCGGTGCCCGGCCGACACCAGTGCCAGCCGCGCCCCCACCGCGTCCACCCACGGTGCGCTGGACGAGCCGGCGCTGCCATGGTGGGCCACCAGCGCCGCGTCCGCCTTCAGCGCGTTGCGGTTGGACTGCAGCAGCTGGGCTTCTTCGGCGAAGCCGATGTCACCGGTGAGCAGGATCACCCCGCGCGCGGTGGCGATGCGCAGCACACAGCTGGACGCATTGCCGCGCTCCCGGTGCCCCTGCACCGGATGCAGGATTTCGAAATCCACCCCGTCCCATCGCCACTGCTGGCCGCGATGGCAGGGCGATGCGCCGCCGACTCCGGACCCTGCCGGCGCCCACACCGGCACCTGCGGAAACGCACGGCGGATCCCGGGCAGGCCACCGGCATGGTCGGCGTCGGCATGGCTGAGCAGCACCCGGTCAGGCACGCCGGCACCCAGTGCGCGGAGCGCGGGCAGCACGACGCGCTCGCCGGAATCGGTGCCGACGCCCGGGGGCCCGAGGTCGTACAGCAGCAGCCGCGACGCGGTCCGCACCACCACCGCAGTGCCCTGCCCCACGTCCAGCACCAGCACCTCCACCGCCCCCGGCGCCGGCAGTTGCCGATCCGGCCAGAGCAGCGGCAGGCATAACAGCGGTGCCGCGAGCAGGCCGCCACGGCCACGCGGCAGCAACCACCAGAACACCCCCAGCAGGGCCAACGGCAGCGTCCAGCGCGGCGCCTCCGGCAACCACCACACCGCCCCGCTCCACGCGGCCAGCGGCTGCAGCCAGGTCCAACTTACGGCAAAGGCGGCGTCGCCAAGTCGCCAGCACCAGGCCCCCAGCCCGGCATGCAGCGCCTCCAGCGCCGTGCCCAGCAGCGCCAGCGGCACCACCACCAGGCTCCACCACGGCACCGCCAGCAGGTTCACCAGCGGACCAATGCGCGAGGCCTGGCCGAACAGGCTGATGCCGAGCGGCAACAGGGCCAGGCTGGCAATCCCCTGCGCGGCCAGGAACGGCTTGAGCAGGCCGGCCAGCCCGGGCTCGGCACGCTGCCCACCGGGCAGGCACCACATCAGCCACAGCACACCGCCAAAGCTGAGCCAGAACCCCGCAGCCAGCACCGACAGCGGGGCGACCAGCAGGGTCGCGAAGGCCGCCAACGCCAGCGACTGGGCCCATGGCATGCGCCGGCGGCCGGCGCGCGCCAGCGCCACCACCGCGATCATCAATGCGGTGCGCACGGTCGGCAGTGCCAGCCCGGCCACCAGCGCGTAGGCCACCGCGCCCGCAGCCGCCGCCAGCGCGGCCGCGGTGGGCCGTGGCACGTGCCGGGGCAGCATCGCGATACAGCGCCACAGCAGGCCGACCAGCAGCGCAAGGCCGCCGGCGACCAAGCCGACATGGAACCCGGAGATCGCGATGAGGTGGGTCAGGCCCAGTGCGCGCAGCTGTTCCCAATCCGCATCGCTGAGCTCGCGCGTGTCGCCCAGCGCCAGGGCGCGTATGAACCGCGACGTTTCGCTGGGCAGCGCCTGCCGGATCCGCTGCGACATGCGTTCGCGCCAGGCCGCCAGCCCGGCAGGGCCTTCCAGCTGGTGCGGGACCGAGCCTGCGCGGACCTGCCCGCTGGCGGTGATACCGAGCATCAGCGCGTGGCGTTCGCCATCGAATCCCCCCGGATTGATCCGGCTGCGTGGCGCGCGCAGTCGCAGCTGAAGTTGCCAGCGTGATCCGGCGGCAACGGTGTGCCGCACACCACCAAGGCCTGATCCGGGCACTGCGCTGCCGGACCCGCCACGTGCGAAGGGCGCGCTCCAGTAGACCTGCACGCGCCGGCCGCGGAGATACTCCGGCAGTGCCGGGTCGTCATCGACACGCAGCAGGAAACGACTGTAGGACGGGCGATGCTCGGGCAGATCGATCACCCTGCCGCGCAGCACCTGGTCGACCGGTGGCTGCTGCGGCGGAAGCTGCGCCTGCAACGCCCAAAGCCCGTGCAGCCCCGCCCAGCTGAAGCCCACCAGCAGCATGCCCAGCCAGCGCCCGCGCCAGTGGACCAGCCACAGGGCTATGCCCAGCAGCAGTGCCGGCCAGGCCACCACGGCCGGCGGCAGTGCAGGCATTTGACAGCATGCCGTGGCACCGGCCACCAGCGCGGCGGCACTGGCCTTGCCCCACAGGCCCGGCGACACGACGAGATGATCGCAGGCCTGTCCCCCCATGCCCTGCAGCGTGCCCTGCTGGCGCAGCGGCTGCCATCAGCTTTCCGCACAGTGCAGGCTCGGGTTTCAGCCGGGGCGGCGGACCGAACGGTTGAATGCGATGCGGAAACTGGCGCCGCCACCCGGTGCCTCGCCTACGCTCACCGCGCCTTCGTGGTGCTGGATGATCTCCTTCACCAGGTGCAGGCCCAGCCCGCTGCCGCTGCCGGCCGCACGCAGGCGGTGGAACGGCTCAAAAATCGCCTCGCGGTCGTTTTCCGGGACACCGGCGCCCTGGTCGGCGACCTCCAGCGTGGCGTTGGCTTCCAGCCGTACGCTGATGGTGCCGCGGCCGCCGCCATGCACGATCGCGTTGTGCACCAGGTTGGCCATGACGCGACCCAGGGCGATGCCATCGCCGACTATCCACACCGGTTCGTCCGGCGCATCCACCTCGAAGGTGTAGCCGGCGCCGATCACCAGCGGTGCCAGTTCCGCCGCCGCCGTGCGCGCCAATGCGGCCAGGTCCAGCGGCTGCAGCTTCTCCACGCTGCGGTCCAGGCGCTGCAGGTCCAGCAGGTGTTCGGCGACGTTGCCCAGCCGCGCGATGTCGTTCAACAGCTGCGCCTTCAAGGCGCCCTGCGGCAGTTGCGACAGGCGCGCCTGTACCACCGCGATCGGCACGCGCAGCTCGTGCGCGGCGTCGGCCAGGAATTTGTCGCGCGCAGCGTAGCCTTGCTGCACCTTGCCGATGGCATCGTTGAAGGCACTCACCAGCGGGGCGATCTCGCTGCTGACCAGCTGCGTATCCAGCCGCGCGCCGGCCTTGCCGATGTCCAGCAGCCGCGCCTCGCGCGCCAGCTGCCGCACCCCGCGCATCGCACGGTGGATCACCAGCGGCATGACCAGCAGGGTCACCACGATCAGCGGCAGGAAGAACCACGGGCCGATCAGCCGCAGCACCATCAGCGCACCTTCCCACAGCCCGTGCTTCGGCTGGCCGCCGACCATCGCGGTCACGCGCCTGCCATCCTGGTTGCTGATCACGATGCGCGCCGCATCCAGGTAGGGCGGGGTCAGTGATCCCAGTTCGCTGTAGCCGACGCGCTCCAGCCGTGACAGCAGTTCGCGATGGACATCCGGCACGGCTCCCTCGGACAAGGTATTGCCACGTTCATCCACGGCGACGAACCACAGGTTGCCGCCGGCCTCCGCATTGAGGGCATCCCAGCGCTTGCGATCCAGCCGGATGGCCGTGCCGTCGCCGTGCAGCGCGGCCACCACGTCATCGGCAGTGAACATGTCCATGTGCACCGATTCCTGGTCACCCCAGGTCAGGATCAGCGCCATCACCGCGATCAGCACGGTGAACACCTGGGCCAGGCAGACGCGCCAGGCCAGGCCGAGTGAAATGGATCGGATATCGGTGTTCATTTTCACGCCTCGGCCAACAGATAACCGACCCCGCGGATGACGTGGATCTCCACGCCCGCACCGGCCTGCTGCAGCGCTTTGCGCAGCTTGGAAATATGCGCATCCAGTGCATTGGACTGGATGTCGTCGTCGAAGCCGTACACCGCTTCTTCCAATCCACTGCGGGTGACCGTGCGTCCCTGGCGCAATGCCAGCGCCTGCAGCACCAGCAACTGGCGGCGTGGCAGCGGTAGCGCATGGCCGTCCACCTGCGCCTGCAGCGATTCGAAATCGAAACGCAGCCGCCCCAACTGCAGCACCGGGGTGACCATTTCGGTCGGGCGGCGCGCTACCGCGCGGATGCGCGCCATCAACTCCTCGATGGCCACCGGCTTGACCAGGTAATCGTCCGCGCCGACATCCAGTCCTTCCACTTTGTCGCCCAGGCTGCCCTTGGCGGTGAGCATGATGACCGGCAGATTGGGCCGCAGCGCACGGGCGATGGCTACGAAGGCCAGCCCATCGCCGTCGGGCAGCTGGCGGTCCAGCAGCAACAACTGGTGCACCGGGTCACGCAGCGCGGCGGCGGCCGCGGCCAGCGTGTCCACCACGTCGGCGACCACGCCCTGGCGTTCCAGCCCGGACTGCAGGGCGCGGGACAGGTCAGGATCGTCTTCGACCAGCAGGATGCGCATGGGAAACCGGTGGGCAGCAGAAACCAGCACTGATGATAAGCCGCGCAGGGGGCGCGCAATGTTCTGACAATGTTGATGACGCATCGTGCACGTACCGCTTCTGTATCGAGCCGAACGACGCCATGGACGCTTTCCTCCCCCCGGCCAGCCCCGCGCCCGCCCTGCTCAACTGCGCCAATGACCCGCGCATCGTGCTGACCGCGCCGGACCTGGACAGCGCCGAACGTGCGTTCCTCGGCCTGCTGCCTGACCGTGATCATGTAGACGCCCTGGCACGCCATGCGATCAGCCATGCGCGCCTCGGTTCCGGCAGCGGCTACGCGTTGTCGCTGACGCTGGTCGGCCTGCGCCTGCAGGAATTCAAGATGGGCGAAGACTGTGCGACCCGCTGCCGCAAGGATTCATTGCGCAGCCTACGGCAGGTGTTCACCGCAGGCTGAGGCAGGCGTAGCGCGCGAAGCGCTGCCGTCAGCGCTCCTGCTCGTTTAAATGGTTGAAGGTGTAGGCGACCAGGATCCAGCTGCCGCCGCCCTCTTCGCCAACCTGCCATCGGTACGCCCAGGATTCCGAGCCGTCGCTACGCTGGCGGTTGAATCTGATCTCCTCGCCCGGTAGTCCGCTGGCCGGAAGCGTGATGGGCGGATTGTCTCCCAGCCTGCGGTGCGGCTCGTACTGACCGGGCGCTCTTGGCGCGCCGTTTGCGGATTCGTTCTGGGCCGCAACCAACAGCGCGCCGATCAGCAAGGTGGCAATCGTGTTCCTGCCGTGGGTGGTCATCGGGAGGCTCCGCATCGCCGGCGGTTCCGGCTGCCTGATCTCAGTACAGCGGAAGTTTTCGCGCAAAGACGAACACGCTATCTGGTCGGCCGTGCCGCGGACAGACACTTCGGCCCGGTATTCATCGACTCTGCCTGTGCGGATCAGGACCACGCTGCAGAGCATGAATCCCGGATTACAGGCACAAAAAAACCAGCGCGATGGCTGGCTTTTTTCGTTCCCACTTCGTTGGAAGTGGTGGGCGGTACAGGGTTCGAACCTGTGACCCCTACCATGTCAAGGTAGTGCTCTACCGCTGAGCTAACCGCCCGTTTTTGTTTCCTGCCGCGTTGCGATTGCGTCGGGGCAGGCCGCGTATATTACGGAGGAAACCGGGGTTGTGCAACACTTTTGTGAAGAAATCTTCGAAAGCGAGGGCGGCGCGTGGTTTCGGGGATTTTCGCCGAGCATGGCGCGGCGCTGCCGATGCCCCGATCAGCCCAGGCTGGCCTCTTTCAAGCGCTTGATCAGGTCGCGCACGCGCCCGGCCTCTTCGAACTCCAGGTCCTTGGCGTGCTGGTACATCCGCTGTTCCAGCGACTTGAGCCGGGTGGCGACCTGGGACGGCGACAGCGTCGCGTAATCGGCGCCCTCCTCGGCGATCTCGACCGCGCCGATCTTCCCTTTGCCCTTGCCCTTGCGCGAGGCCCGGTCATACGCCTCCGAACGTGCGCCTTCCAGCACATCGACGATCGGGCGGGCGACCGACTTGGGCACAATGCCGTGCTCTTCGTTGTATTCCACCTGCTTGGCGCGGCGGCGGTCGGTCTCATCGATGGCCGCCTGCATCGACTTCGTCATCCGGTCGGCATACAGAATCGCCTTGCCGCGCACGTTGCGCGCCGCACGGCCGATGGTCTGGATCAGTGAGCCGGTGGAGCGCAGGAAACCTTCCTTGTCCGCGTCCAGGATCGCCACCAGCGAGACCTCGGGCATGTCCAGGCCTTCGCGCAGCAGGTTGATGCCCACCAGCACGTCGAACTTGCCCAGGCGAAGGTCGCGGATGATCTCCACGCGCTCCACCGTGTCGATGTCCGAGTGCAGGTAGCGCACGCGGATGCCGTGCTCGCTCAGGTACTCGGTGAGGTTCTCGGCCATGCGCTTGGTCAAGGTGGTGACCAGCACGCGGTCGCCCATCTTGATGCGTTCGTTGGCCTCGCTCATCAGGTCGTCGACCTGGGTGCCGACCGGGCGGATCTCCACCACCGGATCGATCAGCCCGGTGGGGCGCACCACCAGCTCGGCCATGTCTTCGCCGGCTTCGCGGTACTCATACGGACCCGGCGTCGCCGACACGTAGATGGCGCGCGGGCATCGCTGTTCCCATTCCTCGAAACGCAGCGGCCGGTTGTCCAGCGCCGACGGCAGCCGGAAGCCGAACTCCACCAGTGTTTCCTTGCGCGAACGGTCGCCCTTGTACATCGCGCCGATCTGCGGAATGGTGACGTGCGATTCATCGATCACCAGCAGCGCATCCGGCGGCAGGTAGTCGAACAGGGTCGGCGGCGGCGAACCGGCCGGCTTGCCGGTCAGGTGGCGCGAGTAGTTTTCGATGCCGTTGCAGAAGCCCACCTCGGCCATCATCTCGATGTCGAACTGGGTGCGCTGGGCCAGGCGCTGCGCCTCCACCAGCTTGTTTTCCGCATACAGCTGCTCGAGCCGCTCCTTCAGCTCCACCTTGATGGTTTCCACCGCCGCCAGCACGCGCTCGCGGGTGGTGGCGTAGTGGGTTTTCGGGTAGACAGTGAAGCGCATCATGTTGCGCAGCGTTTCGCCGGTGAGCGGATCGAACAGGGTGATCTTCTCCACTTCACCGTCGAACAGTTCGATGCGCAGCGCTTCGCTGTCCGATTCAGCGGGGAACACGTCGATCACTTCGCCACGCACGCGGAACGTGCCGCGATGCAGTTCATACTCGTTGCGGGTGTACTGCAGCTGGGTCAGGTGGTTGATCAGGTCGCGCTGGTCGATGCGCTCGCCCTTGGACAGGATCAGCCGCAGCGACAGGTAGTCTTCCGGCGCGCCGAGGCCATAGATCGCCGATACGGTGGCCACCACCAGCGCATCCGGTCGCGACAGCAGGGTCTTGGTGGCGGCCAGGCGCATCTGCTCGATGTGTTCGTTGATCGAACTGTCCTTCTCGATGAAGGTGTCCGAGGACGGCACATAGGCTTCGGGCTGGTAGTAATCGTAGTAGCTGACGAAATACTCGACCGCATTGTGCGGGAAGAATGCCTTGAACTCACCGTACAACTGCGCGGCCAGCGTCTTGTTCGGCGCCATGATCAGCGTCGGTTTCTGGATGCGGTCGATGACGTTGGCGATGGTGTAGGTCTTGCCCGAGCCGGTCACGCCGAGCAGGGTCTGCTTGGCCACACCGGCTTCGAAATTGCTGCTCAGCTTCTCGATCGCGTTGGGCTGGTCGCCTGCGGGCGAATACGGCGATACGAGTTGGAAACGGTCGCTCATGGTGCTGCCAGGTCCCGGGGGGAACAATTATAGCGGGCAGGCCGGTGACGGCAGGTTGAGGGAATCGGCTACCTGCGGTTGACGGCTCTGGCGACGGACCGGTGCCGGGACAAGGCGGACCATGCAGGCACGGAGGACCTCTGCATGCCACATCCAACCCTGCCTGCACCTTGTTCCCGCGGCTACGGCCTGGCTGAACTGTGCATGGCGCTGGCGCTGGCCGCCACCCTGGCAGCCACCGCCCTGCCCTCCTTCCAACGGACCCTGGCGCGGGTACGCGCAGACAGTCTGCGCATGCAGCTGCATGCGATGCTGTCGACCGTTCGCAGTACCGCCCTCACCCGCCGCCAGCGCATCGAAGCGTGCCCGAGCAGCGATGGCATCACCTGCGGCCGTGACTGGGCCAGGGGCTGGTTGGTGTATCCCGCCCCGCACACGCCATTGCGCCCGGGCAAGGCCCCGAAGGGCGTCCTGCTGGTGGAACAAAGGGCCCCTTCCACAGTCAGCGCCCGGACCAGCCTGTGGCGAAAACGCATGCAGTTCCGTGCTGACGGACGCAATGCGGGCGTTGCCCAGACCATCTGCATCCATATCGGCGACCGCCTGCACAGCGAAGTCGTCGTCAGCGTACCGGGGCGGGTACGCAGCCGGGTCACTCGCAAGAGCGATGGCTGCGCCGACTGATCGAAAACGCAGAAAGCCGCGACATGATCGCGGCTTTCTACTGAATCTGGCGCCCGAAGTTGGACTCGAACCAACGACCCCCTGATTAACAGTCAAGTGCTCTAACCGGCTGAGCTATTCGGGCGGGGAGGCGCATTCTACGGTGAGATTACGCGCCGCGCAAGCCCGTCGCGAACGATCACCAGCACTCCGGCAAGGTCGCCGCGGAGGGCGTTTTCACATTGGCCTGGTTGACCGACAGGGTGCCGCACTTGTCCTGCGCTTGGGGTCCCTGCGGCGTCGCGGTCAGCGTGAACGTGCCCTGCCCGCCCTGGAAGGTGATCGTATAGCGCGCGGTGCCGCCTTCACGCGGTGACTGGAACGTTGTCGCCCCATTGCTGAAGCGGAAGTTCGCATAGGTGTTGTTGGTCGTATGCGAGCGCTCGGCCAACTGCGCGTACTCGACCAGATCGGCCTTGGCCTGCGCCCGCCGCGACTTGCGCACCTGCTCCACGTAGGACGGATAGGCGATGGCGGCCAGGATGGCGACCACGGCCACCACCACCATCAGTTCGATCAGGGTGAAGCCGCGCGCGCGCGACCGCAGGCCATGCTGGTGGACGGCACGCAGGGAAACCAGAGAGGACATCAGGGGATTCTCCATTACTGGATCTGGCGCCAGGACTGGCGACCGCAGGGATACGGAACATACATCGGCGGAGCGCCCGCTACGTTGACCACCATCCAGCAGCCCGAGCCACCCGGTGGGGTCGGCGCGGGCGCTCCACCACCGGGGTTGGCCGGCGGCTGCAGGCGCGGCACCACGGAGACACCGACGTCCTTGACCGGCGCGGTACCTCCCGTGGCCAACGCCATGCTGGCGGTTCCCGCGACTGCGGTGGCACCGCTGATCGAGCCCATGCGCACGCCGGACAAGGCACCGCCACCGGTGCGCGGATTGAGCCCGAACAGGTTGTTGCCACCGCCTGCGGTACAACCGGAGGTGATCGAGTCCGGGGTGTAGGTCGGGATGAACAGGATGCCGGACGCCAGCTCGGGATAACCCACCGCGCGCTCACCGGCAGGCAGGTCGATGTACCAGCCGCGCGCGCTGGTGGGCGCGGTACCGCGGCTCAATGTCCGCCCACCGGTCCCGGCAGCCACCGTATACGGGGTCAGGCTGGTGCGCGTCAGGGTGCTGGTGACGGCCGCATTGGAGGTGTCGTTGAAACCATACAGACTCTGGATCTGCGTCGAGGAAATCGGCAGCGTGTCGTCATTGAAGGAGAAGCTGCCGGTACCGAACATCACCAGCACGCCACCACTTTCACCGGCCGATGCCTGCAGGCCGCCGGTGATCGGCTGGCGATACGTCGCCCCGCTCTGCACGAAGGTGCTGGTGGTGAACACCGGCACGGTGACCGAATTGGCCGTGGACAGCAGGTCGAACTTCCACACCGCACCCTTCAGGTCGGCCGCATAGACGGTGTCGGCATAGCCGTCCCGTACCCTGGCCGGCAAGCCGGTGGACGCATTGATGTTGGCCGTATCCAGCCGGTCGAGCACGATGATGTTGCCCAGGCCATTGCTGCCTGCGATGCCCGAGTTGCTCTCGGTGGCTTCGATCATGCGGATCGTCGGCGTAGCCGCGTTACCGATATCCACCACGAACAGCACGGCCTTGCCGCTGCTGCTGGAATAGCCGTTGCCGAAGATGGCCTTCCAACTGACGCCACCATTCAGGGTGCGCACCGGTACGATCACCGGCTTGCCGAGGACGTGGCCGATGTTGGCCTTGACTGCATCGGCACCGCTCAGGTCATTGATTTCCCACAGCCGGTTGGTGGCAGTGAAGCTGCCCGGCGTGGTCACATCCAGCGCGAACACGCCCCGACCACCCGCGCCGGTGCTGCCGACCAGCGTCGTATTCCAGGTATCGTTGTAGTAGGTATCTGCAACGGTGAGCGGACCATCCACGAAGTAGCGGTGGGAGAACTGCTGGGCATTCACCTTGGCCGGATCGTAGGGAATCAGCAGGTTGCCCATGTGACCGTACGAGGTAGCCGGGATGTAGCCGAACGTTTCACGTCCGCCGTTACCGCTGACCGCACCCGTACCGTCCATGCCGCCATCGAAGGCGTGCAGCATGCCGTCGTTGGCGCCGGCATACACCATGAAACGCTTGCTGGTGCGCTTGCTGTTCAAGTACGCGGTGTAGCTGCTGGCCAGGGTGCCGCCCAGCGCGCGGTAACCGAAATCGTCGGTCGGGGCGCTGATGACCGGCGTGGAATTGATGATGTCGCCCAGCGCGTTGGTGCGATCGCGAAGCTTGCCATTGCGACGGACTTCGTTGGCGGTATCACCCAGCAGGTAGTTGGCGGCGATGGTGGGCGTCGCGCCGAGTCCGGTCAGCCCGCCGGTCGTGCAGATCGCCTGGCCCGGATACAACGAGCTGGACAGGCCGCACAGCCCGGCCAACGTCACCGTGGTCGGGCCGAACTTGCGCACGCTGCTGCCATCATTGAAGTACACGTTGCGCGCTGCGGCGGCAGGCAGCTGCGCACTGGCCTCCCAGATCGGCGTGAACTGCGCTTCGCGCGCCGCGTTGACGGTCACGCGGGCAGCCGTCAGGCGGCTGAACCAGTCGGTACCGTTTTTCTGCACGCTGTATTCCGGCGAAACCGTCAGCGAGCCGGCGCCAATGCGCGCACCGCTGGTGGCCAGCGTGCCCGACGGCGATGCCGCAGCGCCGACGGCCTCGAGCACGCGACGCATCGCGTCGGTGACGTCGCCCGGCGTCTTGGCATTGATGAACTCGCCGCGCGAATTGATCGCGGCATGCCACAACTCGTCGATCACCCGGCCATCGTCGCCCGAGAGCGGATCGCCACCGGCGTTCCAGTTCGGCGGGTTGGCATAGGGATCATCGGTTGCTGCCTGATTCACTTCATAGATGAGCCCCTGCGCACCCAGCGTCACGCCGTAGAAGTTCATGTGCAGGTTGGCTTGGCAGTCCAGCCGCTTCCATTGGGCAGACGATGGGCTCAGCGTCGAGCACTCTTCCGGCACCGGCACCAGTCCGGTCTGGAAGCTGGCGCCGGTACGCAGGGGCGTCGAAGCGCCGCCATAGTACGAAGCCGCGATGTCGGCGATGGTATTGCTGTAATTGTCGGCAAACGGCGCGCCGGGGAAATGTGTGCCGCCGGCGCTATCGGCATTGCCATAGCCACCGGCGGAGTTGCCGCTGTTGGTATAGCCATCGGTGAACAGCATGCCGCCATTGCGCTGGCACGCGCGCACGACCGGCGCACCGGCGTCGGTGCGGCGGAACTGTTCACCCAGGAAGGCCGCCGCCTGGCGGTTCGGCGTACCGCCGCTGGGGTTCAGGCCGTAGATCTGGTTGAACAGGTTCGCACGCTGGGTGGACACGTCATGCATGGTCACGTTGACGCGATTATTGATCGTGAAATAGCCGACCCGCATGTTCTCCACGCCAGCCATCGCGTGCGAGGACGAGCCCACCATCGACAGGATGCGGTTGCGGTGATACTGGAACCAGTTCGCGAAATTGACCTGCGCCGCCACCCGCGCGGTGGCGTCGGAATAGTTGTCCGGCAGGATCTGGTAGCGCCGCATGTTGCAGCCAGGACCGCAGGCATTGGCGATCACCGGGCGGTTGGCATCGGCGGTCTTGTAGCCGGCCGGGGCCGGCGCAGCTGCGGGCAGGTAGAAAGTCGCCGGCACGTAGGCCATCTGCACCGTGCAGTTGGCCCGCACCAGCACGTCCGAGGACAGCGTCGTCCAGGCGTTGCCGGTGCTGGGAAGACCGTTCGTGCCGGAGTTGCAGCTACGCGCATTGGAACGGTAGCGCGTCCCGGAAGGGATCGTCATCCCGGTCATGAACTGGAACGACTCGCCGTTGACCTCGCGATATGCAAGGTTGTAGATCGTGTTGTAGTCGTTGCTGAAATCAGTACCGTAAACCGAGGGATTACGCGGGTCGGCGCGGGCCCTGTCGAACGCGGCGTCAGGCCAGAGCGCCGGAATACCCGCAGCCGGCGGCTCCGGAAGGCTCCACGGGTCGTACTTCACGTTCGGGTTGTAGTAACTCGCGTTGTACGCGGGAGATCGCGCAAAACCGAACTCATCGATCGGCGGAATGGCGCGACCCGGGGTGTAAGAGGTATTGAACGACGCGTGCGGGAACAGGTACAGATAGCAGTCGACCGAGTTGTTCGCGCAGCCCTCGCCCACGTCGTAGAACACGCCGGCCGAACGGAAGAAGCTGCTGCCGTTCCACTGCATGCGTCCATCGCCGCCCTGGAAGATACGCTCGAAGGTCATCGAGTTCGAGTCATCGACCGCCATGATGAAAGCCGGCTGGATCGAGGTGGTGTTGTTCAATGGAGCCTGCGCCAGGGCACCCTGCCCCTGCGCGGCGAACAGGCTGTAGGCGAAATAGGCGCCCGCGCCCAGCACGACAGCAGCGGACGCAGCAGCGATCCGGAAAGTACGACGTGTCATGCCGGTGGCCTCAGAGCTTGAAGACGGTGTCGACCGAGGCCGTGGACGAGGAATCCGTCGCGGTATCGGTGGCAAAGGTGGTGATCTGGTAGACCGGCGTGACCGGGTCGAGCGCATCGCCCATCGCCAGCGAGCCGCCACCGATGATGCAGGCGTCGATGCGTCGTACGTTGACCGCCTGGGCGGTGGTCAACGGGCGCCCACGCCCCCAGCTGACCGGATCGAAAGCGACGTCACAGTTCTGCTGGATATCGGTATCCACCAGCGGCGCATTGGCCGGCGCGGCGGTGCGGTTGGCGATCGCTTCCAACGCGTTTTCGCTACGCCGGGTGACGCCTTCGGCATTCTGGAAGGCGACGTTGGTGGCGCGGTAATTGGCCGCCATTTTTTCCTGCATGCCGGCAACCTGCATGCCGGCGATGCCGATCAGCGCCAGCAGGATCAGCATGATCAGCGCGACGTACAACACGGCGCCGCGCTGGTTGCGGGGCATGGGTCGCAGGCGGGCAGGAGCATTCATGGCGTCAGTTCCCGAACAGTCGGTTGCGCAGGGCAATCGTGGATTCATAGGTGGTGCGGTAGCGGCCGTCGCTGGCCGTGGCCGGCGCGAAGCCGACGCCGAGCGCGCGCGGATAGGTGACCGCGTCCGTGGGCGCTTCGGCCTGCGAACGCGCCGGGCTGCGGGCCAGCACGCCCACCTGGACCTGTCCGACGCGACGCCACTGCGCGGCACCAGTGGCATTTGCATCGCTGGTGACGCCGCTGGCGACCGCCTGGGTGGTGATGTTGCCGGCCGGCGGCGTGGTGGAGCTCATCTCGGTGGTGCTGTCGAGGCCGAACAGCAGCTGCAGGCTTTCGATGCCTTCCACCAGTTCTTCCCTCAAGCCATAGCCGTTGTTTCCGTCGGCCCGCGCACGCATCAATGCAGGCTCGCCAGACCCCGACGTGCCAACGTAATACACCACCGATTCGGCGCGGTAGATCATCGTCTGGCCGGTCGGCTGCACGGTGAAGCGGTTGAGGTTGGATCCCAGGGCCGTGACGCTGCCCGCCGTGTAGGTGCCCCTGAACACATTGGCGTGGCTGCAGTCCGCAACGCCGAACAGATTGGGCGTGCCTACGCCGCCCTCGTTGAACCGCGCGCCGGCAGTGGCATCGAAGCCCACCACGCTGTCGGTGTTGGCGGTCAAGGCGGTGACCGGCACGCCTTCGGCGGCGAGATAGCGAAGCACCAGAATGTCGCTGCCGCCACGCGGATTCAGCGCGGCGATCGCGGCCGGCAGCCCGGCCGGGCCCGCCCAGGTGTCGCCCAGGGTCAGCTGGCCGCCTGGCGCAGTGCTTGGCGCTTCATAGCCCTGGATGCTGACTGTGAAATCCAGCGGATGGCCGGAGCCGCTGGTCGCCGCGATGTTGACCACCGGGTCGCCCTCGCCCTTCACGAAATGGGCCTGGTCGTTCACGCAGCCGAAGTGACCGGCCATGCGAATGTCACGCTGCAGGAATTCGATCGCGAAACGACCGTTTTCCTGCGCACGGGCGTTGCCTTCAGCCAACCGCGATGCGGCACGCGATGCGGCGAAGATCTGGATCACGCCCAGCATCAGCACCAGGCCGATGACCATGGCGATCATCAGCTCGATCAGCGACAGACCGGCCTGGCGACGCGCGGCAGAGACTGCGCGCCTCACAGCTGCGACACCAGGGTGAAGGTGGTCCGCCCGTCAGGATTTGCAGGATCCCAGCGCTGGTCGCCCCAGGCGATGCCCACGGTGACCTGGCCGTTGGCGTTGACTACCGTCGCACTGGCGCCTTCGCCGAGGGCCTGGACCACCTGGCACTGCCAGCGGGTGATGTTGTTGTTGAGGGTCACCGCGGTGCCCAGGTTGCGCGTGCAACTGGACGCCTGGACGGTGCCGGCGGCGAACGCTGCATTGGTATACCAGCCTGCCTGGTAGCGGTTGCTGCGCATCTGGTCGAGCAGGTCATAGGCCAGGTTGGTGGCCTGGGTGCGGTAGTTCGAACTCTGCACGAAGCGCACGCTCATGGTCTGCAGCATGGCGAAACCGAGCAGGCCGAAGGCGAGGATCAGTACTGCGACCAGCACCTCGATCATGCTGAAGCCACGCTGGGCGCGTGCGAAGGAAGGAAGACGACGACTCATTGGCAGGCGCCCTTGATGGAATTGATCTGTCCGGCGGCGTTGATATCCAGCCGGCGGCGAAGCGCCTCACCGCCACACTCCGTCGGCTGCAGGGTCAGCGACTGGGCGGCGGCGGCACGGCGGCGGCCGCGATTGTCGAAGGCGATGACCGCAGTGCTGGGCCCGCCCGCCGTCAGGGAATCGGTCTTGATCGGGATGTAGCGCAGGACGGTTTCGCCAGCCTGGTAGGTGCCGTCGCCGTTCACATCGGCCCAGGCCAGCATGCCGCGCGACCAGTTGTTGTCGCACGAGGTGCCCGTGGCGCTGCCGCAGACCCCACCGCCGCGCTTGTTGCGCACCGCCTCACTGCGTGCCAGCGACAACAGAGCGGTCATTTCGTTGCCGGTGGCCGCGACGCGGTTGGAACGGATGGTGCTCTGGAAGCTCGGGAACGCGATGGTCGACAGGATCGCCAACACGGCGACGGTGACCATCAGTTCCAGCAGCGTGAAGCCCTTGGACAGGCGTAAAGACATGGGACGCTCCCCAGCGTGATGTCGGCACGATGAGGCAGCCCGGCACGCCCCGCAAGGGGGTGCAGGACGAACGGTCATTCGGGGGCGACAAGCGTCAAAAGATCGGCGCCGCAAGGGCGACAGGCGTGACGACCAACGGTCGTCACCCACCAGATCAACGCTGACGGCCAGCGGCCGTCACTACCGGGATCCACGGTAGCGCCGAGCCATGCTCGGCGAGCGCAGCAGCAAGGGATGACGGCCAGCGGCCGTCACTACCCGACCGTCAGGCCAGCACCTGGTAGCACGGCTTGTACTCGCCGGAGATCTTCATACGGCGCTGGTCGACGAAGGCGCGCAGCAGCGCGTCCAGCGCCTGCATCATGTCGGCGTCGCCATGGATCTGGAACGGACCAAACTCCTCGATCCGGCGCATGCCGTCTTCCTTCACATTGCCGGCCACGATGCCGGAGAACGCGCGGCGCAGGTCGGCCGCCAGGGCGTGCGGGGCACGGCCGTGGTGCAGGTCCAGTCCGGCCATCGCTTCATGCGTGGGTTCGAACGGCTGCTGGTACTCCCACGGGATGTCGATGGACCAGTTGAAGAAGAACGAATCCTTCTGCGCCAGCCGATGTTCGCGCACCTGCTTGATGCCTGCAGTCATCTTGCGCGCGACCGCCGACGGGTCGCCGATGATGATCTGGTAGCGCTCGGCGGCCGCATCGCCCAGGGTCAGGCGGATGAAGCGGTCGATCTGCTCGAAATATGGCGCAGCCACGGTCGGGCCGGTCAGGATCAGCGGGAACGGCAGGTCCTTGTTCTCTTCGCGCAGCAGGATGCCCAGCAGGTACAGGATCTCTTCTGCCGTGCCCACGCCACCGGCGAACACGATGATGCCGTGGCCGATGCGCACGAACGCTTCAAGCCGCTTCTCGATGTCCGGCATGATCACCAGGTGGTTGACGATCGGGTTCGGCGACTCGGCCGCGATGATGCCCGGTTCGGTCAGACCGATGTAGCGCGACACGCTCTTGCGCTGCTTGGCATGGGCGATGGTGGCGCCCTTCATCGGGCCCTTCATCGCGCCCGGGCCGCAGCCGGTGCAGATGTCCAGCCCGCGCAGGCCCAGCTCGTAGCCGACCTGCTTGGTGTACAGATATTCGTCGCGACCGATCGAGTGGCCGCCCCAGCAGACCACCAGGTTCGGGTCACCTGGGTTGAGGATGCGCGCATTGCGCAGCAGCCCGAACACCGCATTGGTGATGCCGTCCGAAGATTCCAGTTCGGCCGCATAGGCCGGGCCCATTTCGATGGCCATGTAGGCCAGGTCGCGGACCACCGCGAACAGCAGCTCGGCCACGCCACGGATGATCTCGCCGTCGACGAAGGCCATCGCCGGCGCGTTGGCCAGGTCGATGCGCACGCCGCGGTCCTGCTGGGCAACCTGGATGTCGAAATCCGGGTACAGGTCACGCGCCGCGCGCGGGTCGTCCGAGGCGCTGCCACTGGTCAGCACCGCCAGCGCGCAGCGCCGCAGCAGCTCGTGCATGCCGCCACCGGAGGCATCGCGCAGGCGCGCGACTTCCGCCCGGGACAGCACATCCAGCCCACCGCGCGGGTAGATCCGCGCGTCCTGCACCGGCAGCGTACGTGCCGGCTTTTCAATCGTCGTGGTCATGTCCAACGTTTCGCTTCCTCAAGGTGTCCGACTGTAGCGCTGCCCCCATGAAAAAGAAAACGGCCGGGTTTCCCCGGCCGCCTTTTTTTACGCTTTCAGTTCCGGGAAGATCAGAACTTGTACTTCAGGGTGACCTGCATCGACCAACGCGACACAGCCGTGTTGCCCTTGTCGTTGTTGTTTTCCTGGACCTGCGGGTTGTCCGTGGAGCCGTTGAAATTGTAGACATACTTGCCGGTGGCCGGATCAATACCCGCGTAGTTGGCGATGCGACGGGTAGAGAAGAAGCCGTAGTCGTCGATCAGACCCCACTTCTTGTTGAGCAGGTTACCCACGTTCATGATGTCAAGCGCGATCTCGCCCTTGTGACCGTCCATGAAGCCCGGGAACTCCTGGCTGATGCGCACGTCGAAGCTGTTGACCCACTTCGCACGATGCTGGTTGGCCGGCACGACCTGGCCTGCATAGCCAGCAAGGTCGGAGTTGCCTTCCAGCCACGTGAAGAACGCGTCTTCCATCGCCGCGCCGCCGGTGAACAGAACGTCACCACGGCCCGCCGGCACATAGAACAGATCGTTGGTCGTGGCGCTGTCGCCGTTCACGTCATTGTAGAAGATGTAGCTGTACGGGCGGCCCGAGCGACCTTCGTAGAACATGCCGATGCGAGTGGCGTTGTCACCGAAGAAGTTGTGCTTCCACTCCAGCGATCCGGTCACACGATCCTTGATGGCATAGCGCGAGTTGTAATCAATGTTCTCATTGGCGTTGAAGATCATCGCGTTGTTCCAGTTCGAGGTGTTCTGCGAGCTGGTCAGCGGATTGACTTCAGTGGCCTTGGTGTAGGTGTAACCCAGCGACCAGCCGAAGTTTTCGGTCAGCGGCTTGGCGAGCGAGAAGGTCGCCTGTGCACCGTGGCCCTTGTCGGTGTTCTTCATCAGCAGCACATCGCCGATGTCGTTCGGACGGTTGGCACGGTTGCCCGCGTTGTTCGTACCTGCCTCGATGCCGAAACGACCCGCATTGGCCGGGTTGCGACCTGCAGCATTCCAGTAGATTGCACGGCCGTCCGGGCCGACTGCCGTGGGTGCGCCCAGATCGAGGCGTTCGAAGTAGATGCCGTCCTTGACCTTGGTGAAGAGCACCTCGGCCGAGGCCACGACGCCGTACCACGGCAGCTCGTGATCAAAGGCCAGGTTGGCCTTGTACACCGAAGGCAGACGCACGCCGTCATCGATCAGATCCACGTTCTGACGCGCAGCGGTCGGGCCGCCGGCCGGAATGTACGGATTGTTGATGTCCGGGGTAAAGACGCCGGTCTGCGGGTTGGCCGTGGTGCTGCGCTGGTCGTATTCGATGTAGTTCAGACCGGTGTTCTGGTATGCGCCTGCCAGCCACACGTTCGGGGCAGCGCCACCAAACAGGCCAACGCCACCGCGCAGCTGGGTCGGACGATCACTGTCGAAGGTGTAATTGAAGCCAACGCGCGGCTGCACGAGCGCCTTGTCCGGCAGCTTGGTGTTGTCGTAGCCGTAACGGTTTTCAATGTTGGCGTTGTACAGCTTCTGGTCGCTGAAATCGGGCATGTCCACGCGGACGCCGAACATCAGCGTCAGGTTGTAGTTGACAGCCCAGCTGTCCTGCACGAACAGACCGGTATTCTTCAGGTTGAAGCTGGCCGGGATATCGGCGCGGCTGCCATCTGGACGCGGAGCGCGCAACTGGTAACGGCTCGGGGTCCCGGCGAGGAAGTTCTGCAGGTTCGAGAACTCGTACACACCGTTGAGGTTACGACCGTAGAAGTTCATCAGGTCGTTGTCGGAATAGTCGAAGCCGAACTTCACGGTGTGATCGCCGACGTACCAGGTACCTGCACCGAAGGCGCTCAGTTCCTTGGACTCCACGATGTTGACGTGGGAGTTCTGCTCGGTGCCCAGCAGCAGTGCGCTGTTGTTGGTGCCGAAGCCGTTGATGCGGATCTGCGGCAGGTCGCTGGCGGTGGCGCGGATGGCACTGTAGTCCTTGTGCGACACCTTGAACTCGGTCGAGAAGTTCTCGGACCAGTCGCTGAACAGTTCACCCATCCAGGTTTCGTAGGTCTTCGGCTGCGAATACCAGTAGCTGCTGAGCGAGATGGTGCTGTTGGCGATGCCCGGGAAGCGCATCACATCCTGCTCCATCTTGTTGTAGCGCAGGGCCGCACGGTGGTTGTCGCTGATATTCCAGTCCAGCTTGACCGCATACTCTTCGATCTCGGTCTTGCTGTCCTGCGCGGTCAGGCTGCCAGCGTCATAGCCGAGAGCGGACATGCGCTGCTGCACGGTCGCAATGTCGGCGGCGGTGATCTGGCCGGTGCCGAACGGCGTGTCACCCAGGCCGATGCCCGGCGCGCTGCGCTCGTACTTTTCATAGTTGGTGAAGAAGAACAGTTTGTCCTTGATCAGCGGACCACCGAAGGTCATGCCGTAGGTCTTCTCGTCCTTGAACCCGGCGAAATCGGTGTTATCGCCTTCCAGACGATCACGCACCATGTCCTTGTCACGGTAAGCGTAATAGACGGTACCGTCGAAATTATTGGTACCCGACTTGGTCACAGCGTTGATTACCGCGCCCGTGCCGCCGGAGATCGTCGTGTCGTAGTTGGCCAGGTCGATGTTGATTTCCTGGATAGCGTCCATCGACACCGGCTGACGCTCGGTCGGCAGGTTGTTGGACTCCAGGCCGAACGGATCGGATGCATTGATGCCGTCGATGCGGATCGCATTGAAACGGGTGTTCTGACCACCGGCGGAGATCGCGCCGTCAGCCTTGCTGACCTGCGAAATACGCGGATCCAGTCGGATGTAGTCCTGGATATTGCGGTTGGCCGACGGCAACGCGTCCAGGCTCTCGCGATTGATGTTGGTGCCCGAGCCCATCTTGGTAGAACTGAACACTTCCGAGCCACCGCCAACGGCGACAACCTGAACGGTGTTCAGATCGGTGGCGACCATGTCACCCGCCAGGTTGGCATTGATCGTATTGACCTGGTTGAGGTTCAGGTAGACGCCGCTTTCCGTCTTGGTGCCTTCGCCAGGCTTGGTGATCGTAATGGTGTACGGGCCACCCACGCGCAGGCCGCGTGCCGAATAACGGCCGGCTTCATCGGTCGTGGCACGCGAAACGGTGCCGGACTCGGTGTGGGTGATGGTGACTTCAGCGCCAGCGACAGGCGCACCGGCGGAAGAGACGACCTGGCCGCCGACACCGGCAGAGGTGCTCTGGGCAAAGGCAGGAGCGGCGGCAAGCACGGTCAAGAGGCCAAGGGTGAGCTTGGACGTCCGGAGAGTGTGGTTCATCTAGGGTAGCCTCGATGGGAGTTGGCGATGGCGGATAAAAAAGCGCATCCAGGCAGCCTTGCGGGCGGCTGCTCGGACAGTTATCTGGGGTTCCCAACCGTGAACGGCAGCTGCCGCAACGGTTAACAATAGATTAACACGGTACGATCCGAATGTGACGGTAGTGCGACAGAAGCGGCCTGATCGCAACCCAATCGTGACGATTCCTTCACTCCCCGCGAAGGTTCAGCTCACGAAACACCCTATTCGGGGCGGACGGCCTTCACGCTTCCTCGCCACGTCAAGCCCTGCGGCGATAGCAGGACGACCGCCGCGGCGGCAGCCGCCCCCGGTCCGCCGGCCGCATCATCCTGGTCCAATGACCATGCGCGGGCGCGCAGCGCCGTCCGCATCGGGGCCGGCTGCAGCCCGGCAATGCGTACCGGTCCCTGCTTCAACTCGTCGTGCAGGCTGGCCAGCAGCCCGCGCAGCCCATGCTGGGCCACGCCGTAGCCGCCCCAGTAGGCGGCCCCCACCCGTGCCGGGTCGTCCAGGCAGAACACCACCGCCGCATCGTCCCGCTGCTTCAACAGTGGCAGGCAGGCCTGTACCAGCAGGGCGGGCGCGGTCAGCGTGACGTGCAGCGAACGGGCGAACGCAGCTGGTTCAGCCAGCTCGAACGGGGTCAAACCCGGGAAGTCCGCAGCGCAGACCAGGATGCCGTCCAAGCGGCCGAGTTCGGCCTGCACGCGGCTGGCCAATTCGGCGAAATCGTCCGGGGTGGCGCCTTCCAGGTCCAGCGGATACAGCAGCGGATCCGGTCCGGCTTGTTGCACCTGGGCGTAGACCCGATCAAGCCGGCGCGGCTTGCGCCCGAGCAGGATCACCGTGGCCCCGGCCGCCGCGCAGGCCACCGCGGCGGCGCTGCCGAGCCCGCCACCGGCACCGACCACCAGGATCACCCGGCCTTCGAGCGCGCCGGCTTCGGCGTCAGGCGACGCGGCCAGGCTCATGCAACCGAGGCTTCTTCGACGATGCGCTTGAGCTCGCCGGCTTCGAACAGTTCCATCACGATGTCGCAGCCCCCGATCAGCTCACCGTGCATGAACAGCTGCGGGAACGTCGGCAGGTTGGAAAAGCGCGGCAGGTTGGCGCGTATTTCCGGCTCTTCCAGTACGTTGATGGTGCGCAGGGACACCGCCCCGGCGGCCATCAGGGCCTGCACCGCGCGGCTGGAAAAGCCACACATCGGGTATTGCGGCGTACCCTTCATGAACAGCACGAGGGGGTAACGATCAACTTCGGCCTGGATCTGCTGCATCACTGCCACAACCACACTGCCTCCCGGATGGGCGAATCCGACCGCGACGGTCGGCTAGACTTCCCACAGTAGTCGCCATTGTAAGCCGATGGAACCGGCCACCGGCGCTCCTCCTTTCCTTCCTTCATCGCATGCCCATGGAACTCACCGACCTTCCCTACTCGCCCGGCGCCCTGCAACCCCATCTGTCCGAACGGTCGGTGGCGCTGCAGCATGGGCAACACCAGCGCGGCTGCGTGGATCAGGTGAATGCGCGGATCGTGGGCACCGAATGGGAGGATGCGCCGCTGGAGCGGATCGTGCGCGAAAGCCAGGGCGCGCTGTTCGAAGCGGCCGCCCAGGCCTGGAACCTGCAGTTCCAATGGCAGAGCCTGCGGCCGCGCGGTGGCGGGGATCCAGTGGGGCGCTTGGCTGATCAGGTGAAGCGTTGCTTCGGTGACACCGCCAGCCTGCGCAAGGCGTTCAATGACGCCGCGCTGGGCCTGTTCGGTGCGGGCTGGGCGTGGCTGGTACTGCATCCGGACGGCAGCTTGGCCGTGGTGGTCACCCGCAATGCCGCCACGCCGTTGACCAGCCACAGCGTGCCACTGCTGGCCTGCAACCTCTGGGAACACGCGTATTACCTGGATTACCAGAACGACCGTGCGCGCTATCTGGAGGCCTGGTGGAAGGCGGTAAACTGGGAATTCGCCGCAGAGCAGATGCCGGGTTGAGGGTAGCGCCGAAGGCAGCGCCAGGCCGTGACGACCAACGGTCGTCACCCACCGTTGAATGACGGCCAGCGGCCGTCGCTACCCATTCAATGACGGCCAGCAGCCGTCACTACCGGTCAGGCGCGCAGGGCCTGGACGGCCGGGGCTGCCTGGGCCTGTCGACCCAGCGCTTCGCCTACCTGCTCCAATGCCGAGGCGAGCGCGGACGCGTCGTCGTCGCGCAGGGTGGCATGGCCGACCTTGCGCCCGTCACGCGGCTGCTTGCCGTAGTCATGCCAGTGGCCACTGGCCTGCGCCAGCACCGGCGCCGCATCGGGCATCGCACCGATCCAGTTGAGCATGCAGGCATGCCCCAGCATGCGCGTATCGCCCAGCGGCAGGCCCAAAACCGCACGAAGATGGTTTTCAAACTGCGAGGTTTCGCTGCCTTCGATGGTCCAGTGACCCGAATTGTGCACGCGCGGCGCCATCTCGTTGGCCAGCAGTTCGCCATCGCGGCAGAACAGCTCCAGCGCGAACACGCCCACGTATTGCAGGTGCTCGGCCAGGGTACGGGCATAGCCGATCGCCGCCTGCTGCTCGGCATCGGACAAGCGGGCCGGCGCGAGGCTGGCCGACAGCACGCCATCGACATGCCAGTTGCCGGTGACCGGATACGCCTGGAAGCTGCCATCGCGGCCGCGCACGGCCACCACGCTGACTTCGCGCTGGAAGGCCACGAAACCCTCCAGGATCAGGCCGGTCCTTTCGACCTGCGCGCCCAATGCGTCCCACGCCGCATCGATGTCGGCTTCGGTGCGCAGCCGGAACTGGCCCTTGCCGTCATAGCCCAGTCGGCGGGTCTTGAGAATGCACGGCAAGCCGAACGCGGCGACCTTTTCGGCCAGCTGGTCGCGGCTGGCGATGTCGGCGAACGGCGGCAGCGGAATGCCCAACTGCTGGAACAGCGTCTTCTCGCTGAGCCGATCCTGTGCCACGGCCAGCGCCGACGGCGGCGGATATACCGGCACCTGGTCGGCCAGCCACTGCGCGCTGTCGGCCGGCACGTTCTCGAAATCGAAGGTGACCACGTCCACCTTGGCGGCAAACGCGGCCAAGGCCTGGCGGTCATCGAACGCGGCCACGGTCAGCGGCGCCAGCGGTCCGCCACAGGCATCGGCGGCCGGATCGAACAGTTCAAAGCGCAGGCCCATCGGCGCACCGGCCAGGACCATCATGCGGGCCAGCTGGCCGCCGCCCAGGATGCCAACAGTCTTCGTGCTCATTGACGCGGATCGTCGTGGGCCATGACCTCTTCGGTCTGGCGTGCGCGGAAGGTCTCCAGCGCCGTGCCGATGGCCGGCTGGTCACTGGCCAGCATCGCCGCGGCGAACAGCGCCGCGTTGGAGGCACCGGCATTGCCGATGGCGAAGGTGGCGACCGGGATGCCGGCCGGCATCTGCACGATGGACAACAGCGAATCCATGCCGTTCAGCGCCTTGGACTGCACCGGCACGCCCAGTACCGGCACGGCGGTCTTGGCGGCGATCATGCCCGGCAGGTGCGCGGCGCCACCAGCACCGGCAATGATCGCGCGCAGACCGCGCGGACCGGCCTGTTCGGCGTAGTCGAACAACACGTCCGGGGTGCGGTGGGCCGAAACCACCTTCACTTCGAACGGAACACCCAGCGCTTCAAGCTTCTGGGCGGCGTGCTGCATGGTCTCCCAGTCGGAGCGGGATCCCATGACGATGCCGACGAGCGGCGCGGATTGGTTGGGGGTCATTGGCCGTCACCTGCCTTAAAGACGTATTCTAGCCGTCTTCCACGCAAGACGAAGAACCATGGATCGCAAGCTGCTTGACCTGCTGGTATCGCCCGACACCCGCCAGCCCCTGTCCCTGCTGGATGCCAAGGGCCTGGAAGCCCTCAACCGCGCCATCGGTGCCGGTACCGTCAACAAGGCCGACGGCAATCCGCTGGCCCAGCCGTTGCGGCAGGCGCTGGTAACCCGCGACCGCAAGCAGGTGTTCCGCCTGGACGATGGCATCCCGGTGCTGCTGGCCGAAGAAGCCATCGCCACCGCGCAGATCGCGGACTTCCCTTCCGCATGAGCACGGCCGCCGCGGGCGCGTTGATCGCGCCGGATCCGGCGCAGGTCGCCGCCGACGTGGCGCGTGCGCTGGCCGAAGATATCGGCAGCGGGGATGTCACCGCCGCGCTGCTTCCCGACCATGCCGACAGTGCCTACCTGCTGTGCAAGCAGGACGCGGTGATCGCCGGACGCCCCTGGTTCGACGCTACCCATCGGGCCCTGGATCCGCAGGTGCGCATCGACTGGCAGGTCAGCGAAGGCCAGGCCGTGGCCGCCGGCACCGTGCTGGCGCTGCTGCACGGGCGCAACCGCTCGCTGGTCAGCGCCGAGCGCACCTCGCTGAATTTCCTGCAGACCCTGTCGGGCACCGCGACGATCACCGCGCGCCATGTCGCCGCGGTGGCCGGCACCGGCACCCGCATCCTGGACACGCGCAAAACCCTGCCCGGCCTGCGCCTGGCGCAGAAGTACGCGGTGCGCTGTGGCGGCGGCGACAACCACCGCATCGGCCTGTACGACACGGTGATGCTGAAGGAAAACCACATCCGCGCCGCTGGCTCGTTGCCGGCCGCGGTGGATGCGGCGCGCACGATGTGGCCGCAGCTGCCGCTGGTGGTGGAAGTGGAAGATCTTGACCAGCTGCAGCAGGCACTGTTGTCCGGCTGTGATCGCATCCTGCTGGATGACTTCCCCGCTGCGCTGCGCCGCGAAGCGGTACGCATCACCGCCGGACGCATTCCGCTGGAAGTCTCCGGCAGCGTTGGTCTGGATGGCCTGCGCGCGATTGCCGAAGACGGCGTGGACTGCATTTCCATCGGCGGCCTGACCAAGCACGTGCAGGCCATCGACCTGTCGCTGAAGCTCGGCCCGCCACCGGGCTGAGGGGAGCGTGCCGACCAAGGTCGGCACTACGTCACCCGACAGATGCACCCGCTATTCACGTGCACACTGAGACGCTGCGCCCCTCCCCCTTCTGCGGAGCACCGCATGCGCCGGTTGCTGCTTGCCTGCCTGTTGCCTTTCTCCGCCCTCGGCCTGTCCAGCGTCAGCACCGATGCCGCGGCGGCCGAAGCCTGCGATGTGCCGCCGCCCTATGGCTTGAGTCCGTTGGCCCTGTCGATCCGGCAGACCGCCTGCAACGAACACCGCCTGTGGTTTCGTCCGTTCATCGACCGCGAAGGGCGCGCCGCCAGCCTGGCGGTGGCCGAAGCGGAGAATGAGCACCTCGCCGACAACGGTCTGATTGCCTGGCGACGGGTCTCCGGTTATTGGCGCGACAGCGGCACCTTGAATGCGATGGGCGCGATTCCCGGCGCCAGCAGCTGTATCGCTCCGTTGGGATCGCGCTACACCGACAGCGACTGCCGCGCCTTCCTGATCGACAACCCCTGGTCGGCCGCCTTCATTTCCTGGGTAATGGTCCGCGCCGGGGTTCCCGGCTTCAACGCCTCCCCGCGCCACATCGATTACATCCGTGCCGCCTACAACGGCGCATCGCCCTATCGTCTTGCCGATCCGGCAGCGGAAAAGCCTGCCGTCGGCGACCTGCTGTGCTTCCTGCGCGACCGCCGGGAGACCCTGACCTACACCGGCCTGGTGCAGGCGCTGGGCAACGGCTCGGTGGGTCACTGGAAGTCGCATTGCGAGGTCGTGGTGTCGGCCAACATGGGCGGCGACCGCACCCTGTACCTGATCGGCGGCAACGTCCTCAACACGGTAGCGATGCGCATGCTGATGCTCGACCGAAGTGGCCGCATCGAACTGCCGACCAAGCGCGACGCCGAGCCGGACGGGATCGCGCCGACGTGCACGCCGGGGCGCGAAGAGGAATGCAGTTTCAACCGGCAGGACTGGGCGGCGCTGTTGAAGCTGACGGCGGCCGCGCCGATGCAGTCCCCCTTGCCGGTGGCTGCACCTACGGAGTGAGGGTCGAACGGGTGAGGCCCCCTCGCGGGTGGCTTTTAGGGCGGCAACTGGGGTGGGCTGGGCGGTGGGGCTGGGCGGGGGACGGCAAAAGCCGCATCCATGCGGGCCTCGGTTCGCGGCCAAGAATTGGCGAAAAACCCCCCCCCCACCCCCCAACCCCCCCCCAAAAAAAAAAAAGGGGCCCCCAACC